>JAICUZ010000068.1 GCA_025935595.1 Burkholderiales bacterium | reverse complement strand
GGTCTCGTCGAGGACGCGCACGCAGTCGTTGAGCAGCGGGATCAGCACGCGGTTGACGACGAAGCCCGGTGTGTCGGTGCAGCGGATCGGCGTCTTGCCGAGCGTCGCGCCGAGCTCGAAGGCCAAATCGAAGACGGCGTCCGACGTCCGCTCGGCGCGGACGATCTCGACGAGGGGCATCAGCGGTGCCGGGTTGAAGAAGTGCATGCCGACGGCGCGCTGGGGCCGATCGAGCACCGAGGCGATCTCGGTGACGCTCAGCGCCGAGGTGTTCGTGGCGAGGACCGTGTTGTCGGGGACAGCGGCTTGGAGGGCGCGGAAGAGCTCGTGCTTCGCCCCGAGGTCCTCGAACGCTGCCTCGATCACCACGTCACAGTCGGCGAGATCGGCGAGGTCGGTCGTGAGCTGCAGGCGCGCGAGCGCTTCGTCGCGCGCGCCCTGCTCCAACTGGCCTTTCTCGACCTTGCGGGTCAGGAAGTGCGCGATGCGATCGCGGGCGGCCTCGCCCCGCGTGGCGTCCAGCTCGTGCCCGACCGTGTCGAGGTTGGCTTCGATGCCGAGCTGCGCGATCCCGGCGCCCATCGCGCCGAGGCCGACGACGCCGAGTTTCACAGCCGCTCGACGACCGCAGCGATCGCCATGCCGAAGCCGACACACATCGACGCGACGCCGTACCGCGCCCCCCGGCGCTCGAGCTCCGGCAGCAGGGTCGCGGTGATCCGCGCACCCGTCGCGCCGAGCGGGTGGCCCAGCGAGATGCCCCCGCCGTTCGGATTGACGTCGCCCATCCGCTCCGCGAGGCCGAGATCGGCGGCTGTCTGAAGCACGACGACCGCGAACGCCTCGTTGACCTCGATCACGCCGATGTCGTCGAGTGTCAACCCGGCCCGGCCGACCGCCTTGTTGATCGCCTCCGGATTGCCGTGCAGCATCCGCGTCGGGTCGACCCCTGCAAGCCCGAACGAGACGAAGCGCGCCCGCGGCTCGAGCGCGTGCGTCGCAAGCGCGTCCTCGCTCGCGATCAGGACGGCCGCCGCCCCGTCGACGATCTGCGACGAGTTGCCCGCCGTGACGGTTCCGTCCGCCTGGAACGCCGGCGCGAGCGCGGCGAGCTTCTCGAGCGAGGTGTCCCGGCGCGCGGCCTCGTCGACCGCGAATCGCGTCCGCGTCGCGGCGCCGCCGCCCGACGGCTCGTCGGGAAGGTCGATCGGCGCGATCTCGCTCTCGAATCGCCCCTCATCGATGGCGGCGACGGCGCGGCGGTGCGACTCCAGCGAGTACGCGTCCTGCGCGTCGCGCCCGATCCGCCACTCCTTCGCGAGCAGCTCCGCCGAGGTGCCCTGCATCACGATCTCGTACCGCGACGTCACCTCGCCCGAGATCGAGCCGCCGTTCGAGCCCATCGGGACGCGCGACATCATCTCGACGCCCGCCGACACCACCAGGTCGAGCTGGCCCGACGCGATTGCCGCCGCGGCGTTGAAGTTCGTCTGCATCGAGGACCCGCACTGCCGGTCGACGGTGGTCGCGGAGACGCCCACCGGCCAGCCCGCGGCAAGCACGGCCATCCGCCCGACGTTCCAGCCCTGTTCGCCGATCTGCGTGACGCAGCCCATCTGCACGTCCTCGATCGCTCCAGGGTCGAGGTCGCTGCGGCGCACGAGCGTGTTCAGCACCTGCGCAGCGAGATCGTCGCCGCGCAAGACCGACAGCGTGCCGTTCTTGCGCCCGACCGGCGAGCGAACGGCGTCGACGATGTACGCGTTCACGCGGTCAATCGTACTCGGGCGCCCACGGACGTTCGTGGTGCGCGAGGTACACCTGCGCGGGCCGCAGATCGTGGATGCGGCGGATCGAGTCGGTCGCGCCGTCGATCAGCTCTCGCATCGAATAGGTCACGTCGCCGCCGAGCACGACGAGCCCGTCGGCGTTGTGCACGACCACCGCCTGGTGTCCGGCGGAGTGACCCGGCGTAGAAAGGACGGAGACGCCGTCGAACAGCTCGGCGTCGCCGTCGAGCTCGACGTAGCTGTCGCCCGGGAACCGAACCCACTCTTCGAGATAGGCAGGCGCGCGAGCGCTCTCGAGCTCGCGCCGCTGCACGTACGTCGGGAGCCCGGCGTAGCGACGGTTGCCGCCGCAATGGTCGAAGTGCAGATGCGTGTTGACGACGGCTGCGACGTTCGGGATATCCCAGTCGAAGATCACCGGGCTCCAGTCCGCATCGAGCTGCGGCGTCGATTCGACCATGCCCGTGTCGACGAGGACGGTGCCGCCGGACGTCGCGATCGTCCAGCCGATCACCGGCCACCGCTCCCCCTCGACGGTGACGTCGCAGAAGTGGACCTGTGCGATCTCGTTCAATCGACCAGCACCGGCTCGAGGTACTCGCGGCGCGCGGCCCGCCGCGCGAACACGTACTCGACGGAGAAGAACGCGAATGCCGCGTACGCCCACCCCGCGATGCAGTCGACGACGTAGTGCTCGCCGCCGTAGACGAGGCTGAACGCCATCGCCGGCGGATAGAGCGCGAGCAACGGCCGCACCCACCACGGCGAGAGCCGCCAGAGGAAGAGCACGACGAGGAGCGCGTACGCAGCGTGCAGCGACGGCATCGCCGCGACGTTGTTCGCGTAGTGCTGGCCGCCTTCGAAGATGTTCCCGTACGCCGCGACGGGGACGTGCGGCCAGACGAGCTTCACCGTCCGGTGCGACTCCCCGATCGCGCCGTGCTGCGCGGCCATCCACGGCGGGACCGCCGGATAGAGCACGTAGGTCGCGAAGCCGGTGAGCGCGAGGACGCAGACCATCGTCGCGAACCGCGCGAAATGATGGTGCGCCCACGTCCAGAGCACGGCCGCGACGAGCAAGGTCACGACAAAGTGCGTCAGGTAGACGAACCAGGTGGCGTAGTCCCACCAGCGGAGGTCGTTCACGCCGTGCCACAGGTGCGACTGCAGCCACACCGTCGGGATCGGCTTCCCGAAGAGCGCCGCCTCGACCTTGATCTGAGGTACCTCGCGCGGATGCACGAGGAGACCGTCGGCGTAGCCGCGAAGCCGGTCGTAGATGAAGAGGACGCCCATGAACGGCGACCAGTCGAGGGCGAACCGGAAGAACTTTCGGCGCAGGTCGGTGACCGCGAACGACGCCATCCCGGCGGCCAGCCACACGAAGACGAACGCGTGCGAGGTCGGCACGCCGAACATCGCGATCATCGCTGCAGACGCCAGCCCCCACGCCGCCGGCGCGCCAACCCGTACCACCCGCACCCCGCAACATTAGAGTGACGCTGCAATGGCGGCGAGCACCATCGACCACGCGCTCCTGATCGACGGCCGGCAGGTCGAGACCGGCGAGTGGACCGATGTCCGCTCGCCGTATTCGGGTGAGATCGTCGGCCGGATCGCGGCCGGCGGCGCCGCGGAAGCACGACAGGCGCTCGATGCGGCCGATCGCGCACTGCAATCGCCGCTGCCCGCGCACGAGCGGGCTCGGATCCTCGACCGAACTGCGCAACTGCTCGAGGAGCACCACGACGAGGCCGCGCGCATCATCTCGACCGAGGCCGGCAAGCCGATGAAAGCCGCGCGCGTCGAGGCGCAGCGGGCCGTGTCGACCTTCACCTTTGCGGCGGTGGAGGCTCGTAAGCTCGCGGGCGAGGTGATTCCGATGGACGCCTCGGCCGCCGGCGCCGGGAAGCTCGCGCTGACGCTGCGGCTGCCGATCGGGATCGTCGGCGCGATCTCGCCGTTCAACTTCCCGCTCAACCTCGTCGCGCACAAGGTCGCTCCCGCGCTCGCCGCGGGCTGCCCGGTCGTCCTCAAGCCGGCGTCGACGACTCCGCTGTCGGCGCTCTTCCTCGCCTCGCTGGAGGAGGAGGCCGGCCTGCCGCCCGGCTGGCTGAACGTCGTCTCCGGCTCCGCGTCGGAGATCGGCGACGTGCTCGTCGGAGACGCCCGAGTGAAGCTGATCACCTTTACGGGCTCGAGCGGGGTCGGCTGGGGGATCGCCGAACGGGCGGCCAAGAAACGGGTGAAGCTCGAGCTCGGGAACGCGACTCCGGCGATCGTCTGCGCCGACGCGCCGGAGGGCACCGCCGCCAAGCTCGCTGCAAACGGGTTCTCGTTCGCAGGTCAGAGCTGCATCTCGGTCCAGCGCATCTTCGTGCTGGACGACGCGTGGGAGTCGTTCGTGGCGGAGTTCGTCCCGAAGGTCGAGGCGCTCGTCGTCGGCGACCCTTCTGACGAGGCAACGGACGTCGGGCCTGTGATCAGCGAGCACGACCGCGAGCGCATCCTCGACTGGGTGCAAGCGTCGAAGGGCGATGTCCTGACCGGCGGTGACACCACGGACGAGGGGATCATCCGCCCGACCGTGATCGCGAACCCGGCCGCGACCGACAAGGTGCAGTGCGAAGAGGTGTTCGGCCCCGTCGTCACGCTGACGCGTACGCCGAGCCTCGACGACGCGATCGACTGGGCGAACAGCACGCGGTTCGGACTGCAGGCGGCGATCTTCAGCACGGACATCCGCACGTGCCTGCACGCGGCGCAGCGCCTGGAGTTCGGGGGCGTCACGGTCAACGAGGCACCGACCTACCGTGCCGACCAGATGCCGTACGGCGGCGTAAAAGACTCGGGCAACACGCGGGAGGGCCCGGCCTGGGCCGTGCGCGAGATGACCGAAGAGCGGCTCGTCGTCATCCAGCTTTAAGAGACGCTCCGAGGGGGCATCTACACTCGAGCCGAGTGTTCCGCCGCCGCGTCAACGGAGCTGCCGGGGTCGCCCCGCGCCGGGCACATGCCGGCGTGCTGCGGCGCGAGCGCCGGACCCTGCTGAAGGCGCGCGAGGACACCCTGCGCGATCTCGGCGGGCTGCTCGTCGAGATGTACCGCCGCGGCGGGTTCCGCGACGACCTCCTGCAGGAGCGGGCGGCGATCGTCGTCGGCATCGATGCCCGGCTCGGCGAGATCGAGGAGCTTCTGCACGGCTCGCACCGTGTCGCCCGTTGCGAATGCGGCGCGCCGATCCTGAGGCGGTCGAGCTTCTGCCCGAATTGCGGTCGGCCGCTTTCCAGCTCGGCCGGCGAGCAGACGGTGATCGAGCCGGCGCCGAAGCCGTGACGACGTCGGCCACCAGTCACCGCAAGTTCGCGATCGCAGCCACGGACGGAACCTGCCCGCGCTGCGGCGCGGCCCGCGATCCCGAGCAGCACTACTGCCTCGACTGCGGCGATGCGCTACCGGTCGTCTCCGGGCGGATCGCGGCAGCGCGGCGGCGGTGGCTCAGACGCATCGGCTGGTACCCCGGCGACTGGGTGTGGCTGTCGCTCGCGACGCTTGCGGTCGCGGCTCTCGGTGCCGTCATCGCGATCGCGGTATCGGAGCACCGACACAGCGGGAACCGCGGCTTCGAGATGGTTGCGGGAGGCATCGCGCTCGGCGAGCCGGCCACCCAGGTGCCCGCCGGGCAGACGCCGACGTCCAAGGTCGACACCTCGAAGCTCCCCACCGCCCCCGAACCGGGCTCCCCGGGGGCCGGGAACGGCCGGACTGTCTGGCCCGCGAACGAAACGGGCTGGACGATCGTCCTCGTCTCCTATCCGAAGACGTTCGGCCACCCCCAGGCGCTCGCGACGGCGACCAAGGCAGCCACGAAAGGGCTCGACCAGGTCGGTGTCGTGGACTCGAGCAGCTATGCGAGCCTCCAGCCCGGGTACTACGTGGTCTTCGCCGGGATCTACGCCTCACGGGCGGAGTCGGACGCGGCCGTCGCGACAGCCCGCCAGGCGGGGTTCCCGGGCGCCTACTCGCGCGAGATCGCCCGCTGAGCGCCGAGGTGTAACGCTCCGCCGGGCCGGGTACAGACGCTCTCGAAGCTGAAAGCGTTTACCAAACTGGAGACATTTGTAACAGCACCCTTGACCGTGTAAAGTCGTCCGGCAGGCCGAGCGGATGGAAGAGATTTACCGCTTCTTAAAGGGCTGGGGGCTACAGTCGAGGGAACGACGACCATATTGATGGACGAACGGATCCTGCACATTCAGCACTGCATGTATCAATACTCGCGAGCGATCTACCGCTCCGTGAAGGATCTGATCGACCCGTACGTCGACCCGCATACGCACCTCGAGTACCGCCGCGAGGTGCTCGCCGCGTGCGAAGGGACGATGGAGCGCCTCGCGCAGGATCCGCACTACTTCGCGAAGCCCGACAAGGCGCTGTTCCAGGACATCCGCCGCTACTTCCCCATCACCGTCCAGGCGCAGGTCGCGTGGGCTGTGAGCCAGGGAGTCGACGCGGCGGTCGGGTTCGTGGAGGAGCAGATCGAAGCGGGCGCGTTCGACGGGGGCGTCGCGCGGTGTCGCGCGACGACGCGTAAAGGCAAGGCGTGTCAGCGCACGCCGCTACCGAATCGCGACTACTGCCCGTCGCACCAGCATCTCGAGCGCAGCAAAGCCGCGGCCTAAGCTAGTCTCGGCTTTCCTTGAGTCACGACACGGACAAGCTGATCCGTCAGCTCTCGCTGGTCGCGTTCCTGATGGCGGAACGGCGTCCGCTGACGGCGCGTGACATCAAGTCGAACGTCGAGGGCTATCAGGAGATGAGCGACGAAGCGTTCGCGCGCCGCTTCTACTCAGACCGTGCCGAGCTCGTCGCACTCGGCGTCCCACTCGACTCGCAGCGCGACGAGTTCACCGGCGAGGAGCTGTACACGCTTCGGTCCGAGCGCTACTTCCTGCCCGAGCTCGAGCTCGACGACGAAGAGCTCGCCGCGCTCCAGACCTGCTTCTTCCTTCTCGAAGGACGCTTCGCATACGCGGAACCGCTCCGGCTCGCCCTGCAGAACCTGGCGCTCGGCCGATCCGCCGGAGCGCTCGCCGCGGCGCCGACCGGCACCGCAGTCCGCGTCGAGGTGCGCGATCCCGACTACTCGCCGGAGCTCCAGGGCCGGCTCGGCAAGCTCGAGGGGGCCATCTCGAAGCAACGCACGGTCAAGTTCCGCTACTGGTCGATCTACCGTGACCACGAAGAAGAGCGGACGCTGAACCCCTACGCGCTCCTGCCCGAGAACGGCTCGTGGTACGTGATCGGCCACGATCTCGGGCGCGACGACATCAGAACGTTCCGTGTCTCGCGTATTCGGTCCGACATCCGCTTCGCCACGCGCCGCGAGCGCGACTTCCGGTTGCCGCCCGAGTTCGACGTCGAGGACTACCGGGGCCGCGCCGAATGGCAGTTCGGCGACATCATCGGCCATGCGAGCGTCGAGGTCGCTCCCGACACCGCCTGGTGGGTCAAGCGCGCGTTCGGCGGGGAACGCAACCGCGTCGAGGACGATGTCTTCGTCACCGAGTACGCCTCGTCCATGTTGCTCGCGCGCTGGATCCTCCGCCAGGACGGCCGTGCGATCCCGCTCGAGCCGTCCGAGCTTCGCCGCCTCGTCGTCGAGGGTGCTCGTGCCGCGCGCGCGGCACACGAGGGCGCGCCGCCGACGCCGGCCGCGGAGGTCGTGCAAGGCGAGGCCGACGCGGCTGCCGAGCGGCCCGCCGGCCCGGTCGCGCCGGAGCGCTTCGGCGTGCTGCAGTCACTGCTTGCGTACCTGCTCGCCGCATGCGGCGACGGCCGCGAGGCCACGATCCCTGCGCACGAGCTCGTGGAGCGGTTCTCGATCGCGGAGGAGCAGCTCGAGGAGCACTTGTCACTGCTGAACCTCGTCAACTTCGGCGGCGGCTGCTACGCCGTCTATGCAGAGCTGCACGGCGACGAAGTGCACGTCGACAAGGAGCTCTTCGGCGACACGTTCCGCCGGCCGCCGCGGCTGACACCGCTCGAGGCGCGCGCGATCCGGCTTGCGCTCGAGTTCGTCGGCCCGATGGTCGCCGCGGGTGCGCATTCGCCGCTCGACCGTGTGCGCGCGAAGCTCGAGGAGACGTTCGGCGCGTTCGAGCTGACGCAGACACCGGCGCCACACGTCGGCGAAGAGGAAGGACTCGTCGAGAAGCTCACGCACGCGATCGACGCACACCGCCTCGTCGAGATCGAATATCTGAAGCCGGAAGAGCAGGAGGTCGTGACACGGACGGTCGAGCCGTACTCGATCGAGCGCCGGCTCCCCCACTGGTACGTCCACACGTGGGACATCGAACGTGACCAGGCGCGCTCGTATCGGCTCGATCGCATGCGCAAGGCGACCCTGTCACGCAAGACGTTCAAGCCGCGCGAGGGGTTCGATCCCGCCGAGCTGCACTCGGCCACGATCGCTCGCATCTGGTACTCGCCGACCGTGGCGCGCTGGGAGATCGAGAAAGGCGCGCGCCCGCTCGTCGACGGCGCAGCGATCGCGGACAAGTGGGTAGGCAGCGCCGAGTGGCTCGTCGGCGAAGTCGTGAGCTACCGCGGCGAGGCGATCGTGCTCGAGCCGCACGAGCTGCGTGCCCGCGTCGCCCACCGGGCGCGTGAGCTCGCGCAGGAGCTCCGCCCCGCCCGCGCCAAGGCGTAGCGTCGCTCGGACGCATCGTACGTACGCAAGAAGGGAGGACGCATGTCTGAGGCAGCTCCGATCGCCGAGCACTGGGCGACCGGCGACATCTACGCGCTGATCATCTCCGCGCTCGAGGCGTCGTCGAAGTCTTTGGACTCGCTGACGGTCGAGGATCTGGCGCCGATCGACCATTTCCACGCGCGTGGGTTCCCGGCGACAGTCGAGCTCGGCGACCGCCTGCCGGTCGAGCCCGGCGACCACATCCTCGACATCGGCTGCGGCCTGGGCGGGCCGGCCCGCTACTTCGCGCAGCGCTTCGACTGCCGGGTCAGCGGAATCGACCTCACCGAGCCGTTCATCGAGGCGGGGAAGAAGCTCACGGCGCTGCTGGGGCTGAGCGACAGGGTCTCGATCGAGCAGGGCGACGGGCACCAGCTGCCCTTCGGCGACGGCGTCTTTGACGGCGCCTACAGCCAGCACGTGACGATGAACGTCGCCGACCGTCCGCTGTTCTTCGCTGAAGCCTGGCGTGTCTTGAAGCCAGGCGGCTTCTTTGCGCTAACCGAGCACGGGCTGGGGCCGGTGGGGGCCCCGCATCATCCCGTTCCCTGGTCCGAGGACGGAAGCGGCGAGTGGCTGGTAACGCCGACGCAGACGGCGGAGCTGCTGGCCGCTGCCGGCTTCGTCGACATCGAGGTCGAGGGAACCGGGACGAAGTATCTGGAGGCGTATCGCAGGGTGATCGCGCTCGCCGAGCGCGGCGAGTTGCCGGCTTTCGGGGTGCACATGCTCATGGGAGACACCGCGCCCCAGAAGGTCCGCAATGCCGCTCGCAACATCGAGGAAGCGCGAACACACCCCGTGCAGGTGCTCTGCCAGAAGTCGCACCTTTGACGCCTTGAGCCGAACTGGTGTCTGACACCACTGGTGTCAGACACCCTTGCCGGCGGCGCCGGGGAGGTCTTGCGCGCGCACGTACCGGATGTGCGTCACGCCGGGCGCCTCGACCGACGCGACCTGCTCGAGCCTCGCGACGCCGACGTTCTCGAAGAGCCGAGCGCCGCCGCCGAGCACGATCGGGACGACTGAGACGACGAGCTCGTCGAGCAAACCCGCCGCGAGGTACTGCTGCGCGACCGACGCGCCCCCTCCGAGCGAGATCCCCTGCCCCGCAGCGGCGGCGCGCGCCTGCTCCAGCGCCGACTCGATCCCGTCGGTGACGAAGTGAAATGTCGTTCCGCCCTGCAGCTCGAGTGGCTCGCGCGGATGGTGGGTGAGCACGAAGACCGGATGGTGGTACGGCGGGTCGTCGCCCCACCACCCCTGCCACGACTCGTCCCACGGCCCGGGGCCGCCGCCGAACATGTTCCGGCCCATGATCGTCGCACCGGAGCCGGCGAGGATGTCCTCGGCGAACGGCGTGCTCGCGTTGACGTCGCCGCCCTCCTCACCGTGACTCTCGCGGAACGCCCGCAGCGGGATCAGCCAGTTGTGGAGCTCCTCACCTCCGACGCCGAGCGGAGCCTCCGGCGACTGGTTCGGCCCGGCGACGAAGCCGTCGATCGACATGGTGATGTTCAGCTTGAGCTTGCTCATAGCCGTAAGACTGCCGAATACGTGAAACGTCATCGGTCGCTTCTCCACGTGACGAACGGCGACAGCGCCGGGAACACGCTGCGGCAAACAACCCTCGGCGGCGCGGTGCTCTCGTGGCAGGACGCGCTCCACGAAGGGCCGGTCCCGGCGCTGCCTCGCCCGGAGCTCCTCCACACGCGCGCCCGGTTCCTCTCCGGGTGCGGCTTCGGAGCGGAGCAGGCGATCCGCGCGACACTCGAGCGCCGTGACCGACAGTTACTCGACGCGCTGCACGACGGCGCGCAGGTCGTGTTCTGGTTCGAGCACGACCTCTACGACCAGTTGCAGCTGATCGACGCGCTCACGCTCACGCGCAGCATCGACGCCGCACCCGAGCTGATCGTGATCGGTTCCTTTCCTGGCAAGCCCTCGTTCGCCGGCCTCGGCGAGCTGACGGCGAACGAGCTCGAGACG
>JAICUZ010000169.1 GCA_025935595.1 Burkholderiales bacterium | reverse complement strand
TCTGATGTCGAAGGTGGTGGCCGACGGCAAGGGCGTCGTGAAGTTCCCGATCAACGAGCCGGCCGAGGGCAGGCGCAAGTCCCAGATCGAGGAGTACCTCGAGTTCAACCACGGCCCGGGCTCGCAGCACATCGCGATGCAGTCGGCGAACATCGTCGAGACGGTCGAAGAGATGCAGCGTCGCGGCATCCTCTTCCTGTCGACGCCCGACACGTACTACGACGAGACGCCGGAGCGCGTCGGCGAGATCGACGAGAGCTGGGACGATCTTCGGCGGCTGCGCATCCTCGCCGACCGCGACGACGACGGGTACCTGCTCCAGATCTTCACGAAGACGGCCCAGGACCGGCCGACGCTCTTCTTCGAAGTGATCGAGCGGCACGGCGCGCGCGGCTTCGGCGACGGCAACTTCAAGGCGCTGTTCGAGGCGATCGAGCGCGAGCAAGCGCTCCGCGGCAACCTCTAGGGTCGCTCAATGAGCCCGCAGCGGCGGTCCGCGCTCGTTTCCGTCGCGGCGGCGGCGACGCTCGTCGTCCTCAAGCTGTCGGTCGGGCTCGCCACGCACAGCCTCGGCCTCATTTCCGAGGCTGCGCACTCGGGAACGGATCTCGTCGCGGCACTGCTCACGTTCTTCGCGATCCGCGTCGCGTCCCGGCCCGCCGACGTCACGCATCAGTTCGGGCACGGCAAGGCCGAGCATCTGTCCGCGCTCGCCGAGGCGGGGTTCCTCGTCGTCGTCTCGCTCTTCATCTCGCTCCGCGCGCTCGAGCGGCTGTGGGGACAGTCCGCCACGCACGTGTCGGTCACGTGGTACGCGCTCGTCGTCGTCGGAGTGGTGCTGGTCATCGACGCGACCCGCACGGTGGTGTCGTTCCGGACGTCCCGGCGGTACGAGAGCGCCGCGCTCGCGTCGAACGCGCTGCATTTCGGCAGCGATTTCCTCGGCTCGGCCGCGGTCCTCACCGGCCTGCTCGTGGCGCGCGGTGGGTATCAGGAGGGTGACGCGATCGCGGCGCTGTTCGTCGGCGTGCTGGTGCTGATCGGCGCGTCGCGGCTGATCAAGGTGAACGTCGACGTGCTGATGGATCGCGCGCCGGCCGAGGCGGAGGCGGCAGCGCTCGCGGCGATCGAGGCGATGAAGCCGTCGATCGAGCTCCGCCGCCTGCGAATGCGGCAGGCGGGCGGGCGTCAGTTCGCGGACGTGGTGATCGGCGTGCCGCCGGGTGCGGCAGTGGGGCAGGGACACGCGGCGGCGGATGCGGTGGAGGAGGCGGTTGAGCGTGCGCTGCCGAACGCGGATGTCGTCGTCCACGTCGAGCCGCAGGAGGACGCGACGCTGCGCGAGCGGGTGCACGCGGCCGCGGTCGCGGTGCCGCGGGTGCGCGAGGTGCACAACATTGCGCTGGTCGACGTTGGCGGGCGCACCGAGTTGTCGCTGCACTTGAAGCTGCCGGGTGAGCTGTCGCTCGACGAGGCGCACGAGGTGGCGGAGCAGCTGGAGCGCGCGATCTGCGCGGCGATCCCCGAGATCGCGGGCGTGCAGACACATCTCGAGCCTCTGACGGAGGCGAGCGAAGCGGCGGAGGTCGGTGCGGACGCTGAGGCGCTCGTCTTGCGGGTGGTGCGAGAGGAGACGGGCCGCGACCCACGCGAGCTGCGGTTCCTGCGGACGGACGGCGGCCTGGTCGCGTTCCTCACGCTGGGCCTCGACGGCGCGAGCCGCCTGGCGGACGCGCACGCGAGGGCGAGCAGGATCGAAGAACGAATCCGCCGCGAGCGCCCGGACGTCGCCGACGTGATCGTCCACACGGAGCCCTGACGGCCGCGTCTCCGAGAGGCGGACCCCGTCGCCAAACGAGGGTTACAGAAGTGCGACGGGCGCTACTCGGAGCAGGGACTTCTTTCGCCAAACGACGGGGTTGGAACTGTGACGAACGTTCCACAGGCTAGGGTCGCGGCGTGAGGCTCTGCATGTTCACGCCGAAGGAGCTGGCGCTCGAGCGCGGATGGCCCGGGCGGATCGAAGGGGATCGCGTGATCCAGCTCGCGGCGCAGACCTTGCAGTCGTTTTTCACCGGCGGCGGGTCCGCTCGTGAGCATGCCGAGTACGCACTCGACGACGTCGAGTTCCGGCCGCCGGTGCTCCGCCCGCCGTCGGTCCGCGACTTCATGGCGTTCGAGGAGCACGTCGCGAACACCCGGCGGAACCGCGGCAGCGAGGTGCCGGAGGAGTGGTACGAGATCCCTGTCTTCTACTTCTCGAACCCGCATGCCATCTACGCGCACGACGAGGTCGTCCCGTACCCGGAGGGCACCGAAGAGCTCGACTACGAGCTGGAGTGCGCTGCGATCATCGGCGCCGAGGGCAAGATCGGCGGCTTCACCGTGATGAACGACTGGTCGGCGCGTGACGTTCAGCGGCAGGAGATGCGCGTCGGCCTCGGCCCGGCGAAAGGGAAGGACTTCGCGACGTCACTCGGCCCGATCCTCGTCACGCCCGACGAGTTCGACGGCACGAGCGGTGCGATGACCGCCCGCGTGAACGGTGACGAACGGTCGCGCGGCGAGCTCGGGGCGATGTTCCACAAATGGGACGCGCTCCTGGGACAAGCAGCCCGGAACACGATTCTCGCTCCCGGCGACGTGATCGGCTCCGGCACGGTCGGAAGCGGCTGCATCCTCGAGCACGGCGACGGCCGCTGGTTGCAGCGAGGCGACGTCGTAGAGCTCGAGATCGACGGGATCGGCGTGCTGAGGAACACCGTCGGATGATCGGGCCCGACGACGTCCGCAAGGCTGCGCGCCTGCTCGAAGGCATCGCGCATCGCACGCCGGTCATGCGCTCGCTCGCGCTCGGCGAGAACGTCGTGGTCAAGCCCGAGAACCTGCAACGCGTCGGTGCGTTCAAGTTCCGCGGCGCGTACAACAAGATCGCCTCGCTCCCGGCGGGATGCGAGGTCGTCGCGTACTCGTCCGGGAACCACGCGCAGGCCGTCGCCCTCGCGTCACGCCTCCTCGGCGCGCACGCGACGATCCTCATGCCCGAGGATGCGCCGCAGAACAAGGTCGACGCCACGCGCGGCTACGGCGCCGACATCGTCACCTACGACCGCTACTCCGGGAATCGCGAGGAGATCGCTTCCGAGCTCGCCGAAGAGCGCAACGCCCATATCGTCCCGCCGTACGACGACCCGTTGATCATGGCGGGCCAGGGCACGGCGGCGCTCGAGCTGATCGAGGACGCCGGCCTCGTCGACACGCTCGTCGTGCCGGTCGGCGGCGGCGGGCTGATCTCCGGTTGCGCGACGATCGCCAAGGAGCTCGGCGTGAAACGGGTCGTCGGCGTGGAGCCGCGAGCGGGCGACGACTGGGCGCAGTCGTTCCAACGCAACGAGATCGTCGAGATCGACGTGCCGCGCACGATTGCGGACGGCCTCCAGACACATGCGCCCGGCGACCTCGCCTGGGAAGTCGCGAGCCGTCTCGTCGACGAGATCGTCACCGTGACCGACGAGCAGATCGTCGATGCGATGCGCTTCGTGTTCGACCGCATGAAGCTCGTGATCGAGCCGAGCGGCGCGGTCGGGATCGCGGCGTACCGCGAGGGTTTGGTCGATGCGCCGTCGATCGGGATCGTGATCTCCGGTGGGAACGTCGACGCTCAGCGCTTCTCGGAGTTGATCCGCTCCGCGACGAGCGCGCGCTCGTAGCCGAGTCGGAACAGCTCGATCACCTCACGGACGTCGTCCTCGCTGCGGATCTGCTTCGACACCCAGTTCGTGTGGGGGAGCACGTGATGAGGCTGCGCGCGGCCGGTCTCCACGAGCATGTCCCTGATCCGCCGATGGAACGCGAGGTCAGCCCATCGCTCGCCGTGCAGGTGGCCGAGTTCCCGCCCGCCGAGCCGGAACGACAGCCCGCCGAAGCGGTGGGGGTGCGTCGTGACGCCGTCCCACGACCCAACCTCCTGCTCGATCCGGGCGGAGATAGTCTTCATCTGTGCCGTTCTACCAGCGTCTAGGCGAGCTGCCCAGGAAGCGCCACATCGTGGCGCGCGACAACGGGACGCTTCTCACCGAAGAGGTGATGGGCTTCGAAGGGTTCTCCGGCCTCGAGTCGATCCTGTACCACCTCCAGTCGCCGTGCCGCGTGATCGAGTGCGGCGAGTTCGAGCCGATCGTGCGCGAGGAGTGGGTCCCCGACGCCCACGCCCACCGACACCTGCGCACCTGGGAAGTCCCGGCTGCCGGCGACCCGGTCAGCGGCCGGCAGCTGCTCATGTGGAACAACGACGTCGAGATCTCGCTCTGCCGCCCGACCGAGCCGATGGAGTACTTCTTCCGGAACGGCGAGGGCGACGAGGTGATCTTCGTACACGAGGGAACGGGCACGCTCGAGACGATCTTCGGCGACGTCCCGTACAAGAACGGGGACTACATCGTCGTGCCGCGCGGCACGACGTATCGCTTCCGTCCGGTAGGCGAGCAGCGCTACGTCGTCTTCGAGACGCCCGGGCTGATCACGATTCCGCAGCGCTACCGCAACGAGCACGGCCAGCTGATGGAGCACGCGCCGTACTACCACCGCGATATCCATGCGCCGACCGAGTTGCACACTCACCGCGACAAGGGCGAGTTCGAGGTCAAGGTGCGCGTGCGCGGCGGCTACCAGACCTACGTGATCGACTATCACCCGTTCGACGTCGTCGGGTGGGACGGCTACGTCTACCCGTGGACGTTCTCGATCCACGACTTCGAGCCGATCACCGGACGCATCCACATGCCGCCGCCCTCGCACCAGACGTTCGCCGGACCGAACTTCGTCATCTGCTCGTTCTGCCCGCGCAAGCTCGACTTCGATCCCGAGGCGGTGCCGATCCCGTACCACCATTCGAATCTGCAGAGCGAGGAGATGATCTATTACGTCGACGGCAACTTCTCGTCGCGCAAGGGGATCGAGGTGGGCAGCATCACGCTCCATCCCTCCGGCCTGCCGCACGGCCCGCAGCCCGGTCTCGCCGAGAAGTCGCTCGGCATGACCGAGACGCACGAGTACGCAGTGATGTGCGACACGTTCAACCCGCTCAAGCTGACCACGCTCGCCGCCGACCTCGACGACGGCCGCTACATGTACTCGTGGGCGGAGGATGCGGCCGCCGACGACCAAGCCGGCGTGACCTCGCACGTCTGACGCTCCTTCGCCTTCCCGAGCCGTACGACTACGCGCTCTCGACGAGCCGCTTCCAGGCGTTCGGCACCGACCTCGCAAACCGCTTCGTCGACGGCGTGCTCCACCGTGCCGTCGGCGGACGCGACGTCACGATCGCAGCCGCGCCCGGGGGCGTCGACGTCGAACCGCTCGACGACGAGACCCGGCCCGTCGTCATGAAACTGCTTGGGGCGCCGTTCGACCTGGACGGCTTCTACGGGTGGGCCGACGGCCCCATACGTACGCTCACCGAGCGGCTGCGGGGCTTCCGGCCGCCCCTGCAACCGAACCCGTTCGAGGCGCTCGTCACCTCGATCACCGCGCAGCAGGTGTCGCTGTTCGCGGCGGTCGCGATCCGGAACCGGCTGATCGAGCGGTTCGGCGAGCGCGTCGGCGCCGCCTGGGCGTTCCCGACCCGTGACCGGGTCGCGCAGGCGCACGAGGACGATCTCTTCGCTGTGGGCTTCACCCGCCGCAAGGCGGAGTACGCCGTCGCCCTCGCGCGTAGCGACGTCGATCTCGACGCGCTCGCGCTGCTCCCCGACGACGAGGTGCGTGCGACGATCACCGCCCAGCGCGGGCTCGGTCCCTGGACGGCTGAATGGTTCCTCGCACGCCACCTCGCCCGTCCGCACGCGTGGCCGGCCGGCGACCTGGTGCTTCGCAAGGCCGCGCTCAATCTCTACGGTGTCGAGGTGCACGAGCTCGCCGCGCAGCTTCACCCGTTCGAGAACCTGTCGGCGCAGTACCTCCTCCTG
>JAICUZ010000243.1 GCA_025935595.1 Burkholderiales bacterium | reverse complement strand
GAATCGCAGCTGGGCGCCGCTCGCTGCCGCCGCGGCGAACAGCTCAGGCGCGCGGCGGGCCACGAGCTGCTTGTTCGCGGTCACCACATGCTTGCCGCGGGACAGCAGATCGAGCACGTACGGCCCTGCGGGCTCGAGCCCGCCCATCACCTCGGCGACGACCGCAATCGACGGGTCGCCGGCGATCGCGTCGAACTCGGACGTCAGCAAACCGGTAGGCGCCTCCGGGTAGCGGCCCGGGTCGCGCACGAGCGCCCGCACGAGGCGCAGGCGGTGCCCCGTGGCGCGTTCGATGTCGTCGGCGGACGCGGCGAGCAGCCGGTCGACCGCCGCGCCGACTGTCCCGTAGCCGAGCAGAGCGATGTTGGTGTCGGTCGGCATCTCACGAATCTAGAGAATCGATCGAATGAACGTGCTCTTCGTGTGCGTCGGCAACAGTGGGCGGAGCGTGATGGCGGAGCGCCTGTTCCGGCGGGCCGCGGAGGGGCGGCACGAGGCGCGCTCCGCGGGGGCGGCGGCATCGGGCGATTCGGCGGAGCCGGTCGTCGTCGAGGCGCTGAAGGAGATCGGGGTCGACGCCTCCGATCATGTCCCGCGGCAGCTCGACGAGGAGGCGCTTGCGTGGGCCGACGTCGCCGTGACGGTCTGCCGTGACGATGTCTGCCCCGCGACGCCCGGAGTGCGGCAGATCCACTGGGGCTTCGACGATCCCTGGGGACGTCCGATCGAGGACGTGCGGGTGATCCGCGACGGGATTCTGGAAGCCGTCGAGCGGCTCGTCGTCGACCTGCGATGAGTTCCGGCGCCGGTCGGCGTCCAACCACCGTGCCCGGATCAGTAGCATCGGCGGCGATGGCGACCCAGGTCGATGTCGGCGCAGAGCTCGAGCAGTACCGCAAGGAGCTGACCGCCTACTGCTACCGCATGCTCGCATCGCCGTTCGAGGCCGAGGACGCGGTGCAGGAGACGATGGTGCGCGCGTGGCGCGCCTACGACCGCTTCGAAGGACGGTCGGCGCTCCGCTCGTGGCTCTACCGGATCGCGACGAACGTCTGCCTCGACATGCTGAACGGCCGCGAGCGGCGCGCGCGCCCGATGGACTTCGGTCCCGCAGGCGCGCCGGTGATCGAGAACCTGAACGTGCCGGCCGAGGTCGTGTGGCTGCAGCCGATCCCGGACTCGCACCTGCCGGAGGAGGCGGCGATCGAGCGGGAGAGCGTCCGGCTCGCATTCGTCTCGGCGCTGCAGCACCTGCCGCCGCGGCAGCGCGCCGCGTTGATCCTCGCCGAGGTCCTCCGGTGGCAGGCGAGCGAGATCGCCGAGCTGCTCGAGACCTCGATCGCCGCGGTGAACAGCGCGCTCCAGCGCGCACGGGCGACGATCGAAGCGCACGACATGGCGGCGTCCGACCCGATCGAGCAGATCGACCGCGAACTGCTCGAGCGGTACGTCGCCGCGTTCGAGGCCTACGACATCGACGCGCTCACCGCGCTCATCCACGAGGACGCGACGCAGTCGATGCCGCCGTTCGATCTCTGGCTGAGCGGTCGTGCAGACATCTTTACGTGGTGGTTCGGGCCCGGCGAAGGGTGTCGCGGCTCGCGCGTGATCCCTGTCGGGACCGTCAACGGCTCGCCCGCGTTCGCGCAGTACAAGCCCGACGAGGACGGCGGCCATGTCGCGTGGGCGCTGCAGGTGCTCGAGATCTCAGGCGGCCGAATCGGGGAGTTCTCGTTCTTCCTCGACACCGAGGCGCTGTTCCCGCTGTTCGGGCTGCCGCAGCGGCTCGACGCGTAGCACGTCGCACAGGCCCGCCAACTCGATCAGCTCGATGAGATCTTCGGGCGCGTCGGTGACCGCGACCTCGTACCCGGATCGCCGCGCCTCGAGCTGCAACCGGGCAAGCGCGTCGACGATTCCGAGGTCGGCCATCACCAGTTCGACTGCGCGGGGTGACGAAAGTCATCGGTGGACCTCTCGCCGCGCCGCGTGCGTATTCAACACATGCGCGTGGTGCCCGTCGTCGTCGCCGGACTCGTTCTCGCGTCGTTCGCAGCCCCGGCCGCCTCGGCCGACGGGCTTCCGGTGCTGAACGTCGACGTAGGGGCGTCGGGCGTTACGGCTCCGGGCGGCAGCGTCCGGTACCTCACCGTGACGGTCGGCAAGCAGACGCTGGTCGAGGCAACGCGCCGCGACGGCGGGCAGATCATGCGCATGCAGCCCTGGCCGGGCACGTGGACGATCCCGGCCGTCGCGTACGACGGGTCGGCGAGCGGGCTCTCCGCCGACCGGCGGACGCTCGTGCTGATCGAGCCACGCACGAGCTTCCCGCGCGCGCAGACACGCCTGCTCGTTCTAGACGCACACCATCTCGACTCGGCGGGCGTGGTCGTGCTGCACGGCGATTTCAGCTTCGACGCGGTCTCGCCGGACGGGTCGCGCATCTTCCTCATCCACTACACGTCCTCGATCGATCCGACACGCTACGAGGTGCGTGCGTACGACGTGGCCGCCCGAAAGCTGCTGGCGAAGCCGATCGTGGATCCCCGTGACGCCGCCGAGAAGATGCGTGGGAATCCGCTCAGCCGCGTCATGAGCCCGGACGGCCGGGTGGCCTACACCCTCTACGACGGCGGAGGCCATCCCTTCGTGCACGCACTCGACACCGCTTCGTCGACCGCGCGCTGCATCGACGTCGACGGTTTACCGCCGAAGCTCTCCTGGTCGCTCCGCCTGCATCTGACGAGTGGCGGCAAGGTGTTGACGGTCGACCAGGGCACGACCACGTTCGCCTCCCTCGACACGCGCACGTGGCAGCGTCCTGCCGCCGCCTCAGGCTTCCGCTGGTGGCTGCTCGCACTCGTGATCGCAGCGGTCAGCGCGATCGCCGTTGTGCTCGTCGCAGCGCGTCGAGTCGCCGCCGGTCCTGCTTCGTCGGTCTGGCGCCGAGGTCGGCGCCGATCGGCTTCGCGAGCCGGCGCTGCATGACCTGCCGCTCCCGCGCTTCCTTCGAGTCCGGCCGCTCCTCGTAGAGCGCCCTCGCGACGCCGGCAGGCCCCCGCCGGTCGGCGAGCCCGCGTACGTCGACGACCCACTCGATCGTCCCGATGCGGATCTGCAGCGCGTCGCCGACGCGCACGTCCTTCGCCGGCTTCACGCGTACGCCATTCACCTGCACGTGCCCGCCGAGCACCGCGTCGGTCGCGAGCGCGCGCGTCTTGTAGAAGCGCGCCGCCCACAGCCACTTGTCGACCCGCACCAAGTCCATGTCCGTATATTCGCGGCATGCGGATGGGGGCCGTCCACCTGACCGTCGCCGATCTGGAGCGGTCGCTTGCGTACTACGAGCAGGCGATCGGCCTGCGCGTCCACGGGCGCGAGAACGGCACCGCGCGGCTCGGCACGGGCGGGGAGGATCTGCTCATGCTGACCGAGCAGCCCGGCGCGGAATCCGCCGAGGGGTACTCCGGCCTGTTCCACTTCGCGCTTCTCGTCCCCGCGCGCGCCGATCTCGGCCAATGGCTCAAGCACGCCGCGCGCGACCGCGTCGAGCTCACCGGGATGTCCGACCACCGGGTCAGCGAGGCGCTCTACCTCCGCGACCCCGACTACCACGGCATCGAGATCTACGCCGACCGGCCGCGCGCGACCTGGGAGGGCAAGGTCGGCCAGACGATGACGACCATGCCCCTCGACACCGGTGACCTCGTTCGCGGCCTCGACGACGAGCCGTTCCAGGGCCTGCCGGAGGGAACGACGATGGGGCACGTGCACTTCTGCGTCGCCGATATCCCGTCGACGGTCGAGTTCTGGCAGGGCCTCGGCTTCGAGCTGATGGCGGAGCTCCGCGAGCAGGCGGCGTTTCTCGCGACCAACGGGTACCACCACCACGTCGGCGCGAACACGTGGCAGAGCCGCGGCGCGCCGTATGCGCCCGCAGACCGCGCACGCCTGATCGGTGCGACGATCCACGGAGCGCCGGAAGCGCGGGAAACTACCGATCCTTCCGGGATCCCGCTGACGTTCACGACGGCCGACTAGGCTTCCCCGCGATGGAAGCCGAAGACCTCGGTCTCGACACGCATCGCGACCTGCAGGGCGTCTACCGCTACTACGAGCTCGCGAAGCGGGCCGAGTGGCAGGTGCGCGACCTGCCGTGGGGCGAGATCTCCCCGATCCCCGAGTACTCCGGCTCGCCGCAGAAGCTCGCGCGCCGACGCGACCTCTGGCGCT
>JAICUZ010000371.1 GCA_025935595.1 Burkholderiales bacterium | reverse complement strand
GAAGCGAAACGTCTCGGACCGGTCGAGCAGAACGTTCATCAGTGCGAACACGTCGGGGGGCCACTCCAACAGCTCCTCCGTCACTGGGAACCCGGCGATGGCCTCCCAGGTCGACGCCAATGTCGGCTCATCCGCCTGTAGATCGGCCAGCGGCTCATACGCTTTCGCCACGATCATGCCGTAAAGGATGCGGCGCTGGCCCGCCGGCGCAGCGGCGACGCGAGCTCGATGACGTTGTCGTTGTTGTCCTTGAAGAACCCCAGGCGACGGTCGATCGCCACGAGGTCGATGGCGTCGCCGAGGACTTGGACGCCGCGGGAACGAAGCTCGGCGAGCGTCGCGTCGACGTCGGCGACGTTCAGGCAGAAGTGGTGGTACTCCTCGACGCCGAAGCTGTCGTCGAGCGAGTCGATCGTGACGTGGGGCTCGGCCGCGGAGCCGCCGAGGATCTCGATCTTGGCAGTGCCGTTGCTGAGGTAGGTGAGCTGCATGTCGCCGAACGGCCACTCCTGATCGACGGTGAAGTCGAGCTTGTCTCGGTACCAGGCGACCGTGGCGGCGTAGTCGACGGCGCGGATCGCGACATGGTCGTGGCTGAGCTCGATGGGCATGGTGTCTCCTTTCGACGTTCGTTTGCTGCCGGCCATCTGACACGATCAGGCCGCGTCGAAAAAGAGGCGGGCTGCACCTGGGGCGGCGGTTTCCTAGGACGCGCCGACCCACCCCGCGCGCTCCGCGCGGAGCGATACTTTCGCGATGGCCCCGAAGGCGGAGCTGAGCGAGTTTCTGAAATCCAGGCGAGACCGAGTGCGACCCGAGGACGTCGGCCTGCCGTCGGGCGGTCAGCGGCGGGTTCCGGGGCTCCGACGCGAGGAGCTCGCGATGCTGGCGGGCGTCAGCGTCGACTACTACGTCCGTCTGGAGCAGGGACGCGATCTGACGCCGTCGGAGTCCGTGCTCGATGCGCTGGCCCGTGCACTGCAGCTCGATGACACTGAGCGCGCGCATCTCATCGCGCTCGCCCGGCCACCGCGGATCCCGTTCGCGACACCCGACGCCGGCGCCACGACAGAGGTCCGGCCGAGTGTCCAGATGCTGATCGACGGGCTCGACCAGCCCGCGTTCGTCATGGGCCGGCGGATGGACATCCTCGCGACGAACCGGATGGCGCGCGCCCTGCTGACCGATTTCGACGCCCGGCCGCCGCGCGAGCGCAACCACGCTCGCTGGATCTTCCTCGACCCCGCGACCCGCGAGCTCTACGTCGACTGGCCCGTCGTGGCGCGCGACAACGTCGCGATCCTGCGCCACGACGTCGCCCAGCACCCCGACGATCCGCAGCTGCGCGAGCTCATCGGCGAGCTCTCGATGGCCAGCCCCGAGTTCCGCACGTGGTGGGCCGAGCACGACGTAGCCACCCGCAACTCCGGAACGAAGCGCTACCGGCACCCCGTCGTCGGTGAGATGAAGATCCACTTCGAAGCGATGCGACTGGCCGATGAGGACCAGCTGCTGTTCATCTACTCCGTCGAGCCCGGCACTCCGTCGCACGACGCGATGCGCCTGCTCGCGACGTGGGCGGCAACCCAGGACGCCGAAGCCGCACACCCGTCGACCCGCGACGTCGACGACCGCACGTCGCCGATG
>JAICUZ010000357.1 GCA_025935595.1 Burkholderiales bacterium | reverse complement strand
GACTTCGCGCGGCCACGGGTCGTGTTGTCGCCGATCGCGGCCCCGTCCGTGCTCGGGCTGTTCGGGTTCGCGGGCGCGACGTTCATCGTCGCGGCAAACCTCGCCGGGTGGTACGGGACGCCGGACACGCCCGGTTACCTGTTCCCGTTCGCCGCGTTCTTCGGCGGGCTGGCGCAGTTCACGGCGGGGATGTGGGCGTATCGCGCCCGCGACGCCGTCGCGACCGCGATGCACGGCATGTGGGGAGCGTTCTGGCTGAGCTACGGGCTGCTGAACCTGCTCGTCGTCACGAAGACGCTTCCGACCGGTGAGACGATGGACCACGCCCTCGGGTTCTGGTTCATCGCGTTGTGCGCGATCACGTTCTCAGGCGCACTCGGAGCGTTGGCCGAGGGCGGCTTCGGCGTCGTCTCGGTGCTCGCGACGCTCGCGACCGGTTCGGGCCTCGCCGCGATCGGATTCCTCCAGGGCAGCGCGCATGTGCAGCACTGGGCCGGTTGGCTGTTCCTGATCTCGGCGTTCCTCGCGTGGTACGTCGGCACCGCGATGATGCTGCAGGCGGCGGCCGGTCGAACGGTGCTGCCGCTCTTCAAGAGGTCGCGCGACGCGAACGTGCCGGGCGGCCGACCCACGCGGGCGATCCAGCTCGAGTGGGGCGAGCCCGGAATCAAGATGGGCCAGTAGCCCCAGAGCCGCTCCCGGTGCAAGCCGGGGGCGGCGTTTCGCGACGTCTCTGCACGGCGACGAAGCGGGTGACGAACGGACGGAGGAGACCGATGGCTTTGACGAGTGCCGACTTCTTGCTTCAACGGCTGCACGAGAACGGCGTGCGCCGGGTCTACGGGTACCCGGGCGACGGCATCAACGCGATCGTCGGCGCGCTCGAGCGCCAGAAGGAGCTGATCGACTTCGTGCAGGTGCGCCACGAGGAGCAGGCCGCCTTCATGGCGTGCGCGCACGCGAAGTGGACCGGCGAGGTCGGCGTGTGCCTCGCGACCTCGGGGCCGGGAGCGATCCACCTCCTGAACGGCCTCTACGACGCGAAGCTGGATCACGCACCCGTGCTCGCGATCGTCGGGCAGCAGTCGCGGATGGCGCTCGGCGGCAGCTACCAGCAGGAAGTCGACCTCCAGACGCTCTTCAAGGACGTCGCGCACGAGTACTGCGAGACGGCGCTCGTGCCGGAGCAGATCCGGCACCTCGTCGATCGTGCGCACCGGATCGCGCTCGACCAGCGTGCGGTCACGTGCCTGATCATCCCGAACGACGTGGCCGAGGCGGAAGCCGTCCCCGAGCCGCCGCGCAAGCACGGGACGATCCACTCCTCGCCCGGGTGGTCCGCGCCGCGCGTCGTTCCGGTCCGCGGCGACCTCGAACGGGCTGCCGAGATCCTGAACGCCGGCGAGAAGGTGGCGATCCTCGTGGGGCAGGGCGCGCGAAACGCGACGAGCGAGGTGATGGCGCTGGCCGACAGGCTCGGTGCCGGTGTCGCGAAGGCGCTGCTCGGCAAAACGGTCATCGACGACACGCTCTCGTACTGCACGGGCTCGATCGGGTTGCTCGGCACGAAGCCCAGCTGGACGCTGATGAACGAGTGCGACACCTTCCTGATGATCGGGTCGTCGTTCCCCTACTCGGAGTTCTTGCCCGAGCCCGGCCAGGCGCGCGGCGTGCAGATCGACCTCGACGGCCGCATGCTCAACATTCGCTACCCGATGGAGCTGGGGCTCGTCGGCGACGCGCAGGCGACGGTCGAGGAGCTCTTGCCGCTCCTCCATGCGAAGACGGACACGTCGTGGCGCACGCAGATCGAGGACGAGATCGCGGACTGGTGGCGCCTGATCGAGGACCGCGCGATGCAGGACGCCGACCCGATCAACCCACAGCGCCTGTTCTGGCAGCTCAACCACCACCTGCCGGAGGACGCGATCGTCACCTCGGACTCCGGCTCGGCCGCG
>JAICUZ010000004.1 GCA_025935595.1 Burkholderiales bacterium | reverse complement strand
GCCGAGGACTGCGATGTCGACATCCATGACGGCGATCGTACCGACCGTAAAGATCATCCCGGCGAAGGAGGCGAATCGTCCATGTGACCGACGGACACGTGCCTACGGTGGAGGGATGAAGTTCCTGCTCGTCCTCTTCTCGTCGCTCTTCGCCGGCTCCGCGACGCGCCCGCGTCCCTAGGCCTCCGCGAGCCAATCGCGCAGCCGCCGGCGCTCGGCCTCGACGTCACGCGGCACACGGCGGAGCGACACCTCGACCTCGTGTCCCGTCCAGCGCCAGGTGCCGGCGACGATCCCGTCGACCAGCATCGTCGGCTGCCCGACGACGACCCGGCCGAAGCGGCTGCGGTCCTCGTAGCCGATCAGGGCGTCGTCGAAGCGCGGCAGGAACCGCGGCGGCGCGGGCGTGTCGGAAGCCGGCCGCGGCGCGCCGGGCAGGTCGAAGTAGCCGTCGCCCAGCTCGTCGAGCTCCAGCCGGTCGAACACCTCGTCCAGTCGCGTGAGCCCCGACCACGCCTGCGCGTCACGCACCGTCGCCGGGCCGAGCGCCGCGAGGTAGCGGCGTACGAGCTCGTCCACGTCCGGCTCGCCCACCGGGGCGAGCTCCTGCACCGGACTACCGCCGACGCCCCAGGTGGCCGCGGGCGGTACCCGGACGAGCGGCAGATTCGATTGGACGAAGTCCCTGAAGTAGGCCGCGTTGGATCCCGGAGGCACGAGGTCGTTCAGCTCGGGGATGCGGGTCGGGCACCGCGCTCGCACCTCCGCCAGCACGCGCTCGTGGTCGAGCTCCCGGATCGCCGGCAGGCGGCGCAGCCGGTCGAACAGCGGCTGCAGCGTCGGCTTCAGCCAGCGGTGGTCGTCCGCCGTGACCATGTGCATGGTCACGCGCTGCAGCGTCGCGACCACGACCCGCCGCTCGGTGACGTCGGCGGTGAGCTCCCGCCGCTCGAAGTCACGGAGGCGCGACCACAGACCGAGGTACGGCCCGGTCGAGTCCTGCGCCTGCAGCCCCGCGAGCCGGCGGATCGCCTCGACGGCGCCGAGGTCGGCGCGTTCGAGCAGCAGCTGGCGCGCAAGCGTCGCGCGGTTCAGTTCGCGAGCGGTCAGGGGCAGACGACGATCTTCCCGAACTTGTTCCCGGCGCGGAAGCGCTCGTAGGCGTCCTCTGTCCGCTCGAGCGGGAACGTCTCCTCGACCGGGACGTGGAACGCGTGCTCGGCCATGAACGCGCCGAGCGCGGCCATCACCTGCGCCTTCTCCTCGACCGTGCGGGAGCGCAGCGTCGAGCCGTGGATCCGGCCGCGCTTCCGGGTGAGGTAGCCGAACTCGATCTCCGCGCGCGAGCCGGCGCCGGTCCCGATCACCGAGATGCGCCCTCTCAGCGCGAGCCGCCCGAGATTCGTGGTGAGGTTCTCGCCGCCGACGAGCTCGAGGATGACGTCGTACTCGCCGTCGACGTCCGTGTCGGCGCCCAGCGCACGCAGCGCGTCATGGTGGTGGCGGGCGCTCGCGGTCACGGTCGCGCCGGCCGCGAGCCCGAGCTGCACCGCTGCGACGCCGACGCCGCCCGCGGCGCCGTTCACGAGCAAGCGTTCGCCGGCGGAGAGCTCCGCCTGCGTGAAGAGCGCGTCGTGCGCGGTCGCGAACACCTCGACGAAGCCACCCGCCTCGTCCCAGCCCATCCCGTCCGAGACCGGAAGCAGGTGCGTCTCGTGCGCGACCGCCAGCTCCGCCTGCCCGCCACCGGACAGGAGCGCCATGACGCGGCGCCCATCGGCGATCTCGCCGGCGCACTCGAGCCCCGGCACGTCGGTCGCCCCCGCGGGCGGCGGGTAGCGGCCGGCGCGCTGCGCGAGGTCGGCGCCGTTGATCCCGGCCGCACGGACGGAGATCAGGACCTCGCCGTCCCCGGGCACCGGGTCGGGACGATCCTCCACCTCGATCCGTCCCTCGACGATCGTCGCGGCGCGCATCGGTTCAGTCTAGGGAGCCGAAGGCAGTTCGTAACAGTCTGTTACGAGCGAGCCGGCGCGCGCCCAGGCTCGGGCGCCGGCCGGGACGCACCGCGAGCCGAGCTTGTAACAGTCTGTTACTCACTCCAGGCGCTCGAGCATGACGACGCCGCCGTCCAGCGGCGCGCACGTCAGCCGAGGTACGCGTCGATCAGGGCGCGCCCGTCCTCGCCGAGTGCACGAGCCTGTTCCTCGAGCGCGACCTCGCCCCCGGCCAGGACGTAGATCCGGTCGCACATGCGAAGCGCCAGATCGACGCGCTGCTCGACGACGAGGATCGACCGTCCCTCCTCGCGCAGCCGTTCGAGTGCCTCCGCGACTTCCCCGATGGCGATCGGTGCGAGCCCGAGCGACGGCTCGTCGAGGAGCAGCACGGTCGGGTCGCTCATGAGCATCCGCCCAATCGCGACCATCTGCTGCTGCCCGCCGCTCAGCGCACCTGCCGGCCGGTTGCGAACGTCGCGGAGCACCGGGAAGAGGGCGTAGACGGATTCCAGCAGCTCGGAGACGCGCGCCTTGTCGCGTCGCAGGTGCAACGCCCCGAGCAGGAGATTGTCCTCGATGGGCTGGTCGACGAACAGCCGCCGCCCCTCGGGCACGAGCGCGGCAAGACCGCGGGCGATCTTGTGCGCCGGCATGCGGACGACGTCGGTCCCGGCGATCGAAATGACCCCGGTGCGGTGCTTGACGAGACCCATGACGGCGCGCAGGAGCGTCGTCTTGCCGGCGCCGTTCGGGCCGAGGAGCCCGACTGCTTCACCCGGAGCGACCTGCAGGTCGACGTCTCGGAGGACGTCGTACCGGCCGTACCCGGCCCGCAGGCCGCGGAGGTCGAGCGCATTCGCACTCATTGGCCGAGATACACCTCGCGCACGTGCTCGTCCTCCCGCACGGCCGCAGCCGGGCCGGAGGCGACGACCTCGCCCGCGGCGAGGACGGTGACCTCGTCGCACAACGCGAACACGAATCGCGGCTGGTGCTCGATCAGCACGATGCTCACGCCCGTCGACTTCAGCTTCGCGAGGATCGACGCCGCATGCTCGACCTCGCTGGGCGCGAGCCCCGCGAGCGGCTCGTCGAGGATCAGCGTGCGCGGGCCCCAGGCGCAGGCCGCCGCGAGCTGCGTCAACTGCGCGATGCCGTGAGGCGCGTCGGCCAGCCGGACGCGCCCCCATTCGCGGGCGCCGACGAACGCAAGCGAATCGTCGACCGTCTGCCGCAGCCGCCGGCCGTCCCGCCGGGCAGACGGCAGTGCGGGCCACGCGAGGGACCGCGCGGCAAGCCGCGGAACTCTCGAATACAGCCCCACCTGGACGTTCTGTCTCGCAGACAGCTCGTTGACGAGCACCGCCGACTGGAAGGTTCGCGCGACCCCGTGGCCGACACGCTTCGTGACGCCTTCGCGGTCGACCGCAACGCCTTCGATCTCGATCGACCCGCCGACCGGCCGGAGCCGCCCGCTGATCAGGTCGACGAGCGTGCTCTTGCCGGACCCGTTCGGCCCGATGAGCCCGTGGATCGTGGCGCGGCGGACCGTGAAGTCCACACCGTTCAGGACGAGCGGACCGCTGCCGTAGCGAAACGAGATGTCGCGGCAGTCGATCGCCGGCGTCTCCGGTCCACTCCCGTTCGAGCCCGAAGCGGCGCTGCGTTCCTCGGCTCTCGCTACGGCGCTGACGGCCGCGGCGTCGACGATGCCGGGCTGCTCTTCCTCCACGCGCGGCGCCGCGGGACCGGCGAGCCCGAGGCTCCGTCCGATCTGACGCCCGATCAACCGGACGAGACCGACGAAGCCGCTCGGGAAGATGACGATCACGCCCACGAAGAGCGCGCCGAAGAGAACCTCTTGCCAGAACGGGTTGATGTTCACCTGCGCCGGGAACACCGTGATGAAGACGGCGCCGAGGATCGGCCCGATCGTCGTGTTGATCCCGCCCAGGATCACCATCACCAGGATGTTCACCGAGACCTGCCAGCTGAACTGGCTCGGCGACACGATGCCCTGGAACGCGAACATCCAGCCGGCCCCGCCGGCGATCGCGGCCGACAGCCCGAACACGCCGATGCGCACGGCCGCCGTCGAGGCACCCGCCGCCGCGGCGAAAGGCTCGGCGTCGCGGATCGCGAGCAAGACCGGGTAGAGCGGCGAGCTGCGGATTGCGAGCACCACGAGCGTCGTGATGAGCAGTGCGATCAGGCACGCCCAGATGACCGACTGCCCGGCCCACGAGAGCGAGGACGGGAACTCGGGGAAGATCGGTCCGATCAGGCCGCCGTATCCGCCCGTGAACGTCGAGTCGCTCGCGAAGACAGTGACCACGAGCGTGAACACGAACGTCGTGATCGCGAAGTAGAGGCCGCTGACGCGGAGGGAGATCGCTCCCAGTACGAGGCCGACCGCGCCGACACCGAGCAGGCAGGTCGGGAGGATCAGAAACAGGTTCCAGTGGTGGTCGTTGTAGAGGATGGTCGTCGCGTACGCGCCGAGCGCGAACAGCCCCGCGTGCCCGAGTGAGTACAGGCCGGTCATTCCGGCGACCAGGTCGAGGCTGACCGCGAGCATCCCGAACACGGCTGCAACCAGGACGAGCCCCTGGATGTAGAGCGTGCTGTGCGCCGCCCAGTACGCGAAGACGCCGTACCCGGCGAGAGCCGCGACGAACGCCGCCGGACGCCAGGCGGCGGGGACCCGAGACGCGGCGGTCACCCGGTTGCCCCCGCCGGCGCGCGAGCCCTGCGCACCGCCCGCCGGAACGGCGCCGCGAGCGAGAGCAGCCCCTCCGGCAAGACGAGCAGCATCACCACGACCACGACGAACGGGAACCAGTCGGACGCCTGCGTGTCGATCAGCTTGTTCGCCGCTTCACCCAGGATCCCGAGGAGCAGCCCTCCGGCCATCGCCGCCGCGGGACGCGACGTGCCGCCGATCATCAGCGCGACGAAGCCTGCGATCCCGTACGTGTCGCCGAGGTAGGGATTCGAATAGGTGATCGGCCCGATCAGGACACCGGCGAGGCCGGCGAACGCGCCGGCGAGCGCGAACGCCGCGGTTGCGACGAGCACGGTGTTCGCACCGAGCGCGGTCGCCATCTCCGGGTCGTGCGCGATGGCCATCCCGAGCTTCCCGAACAGCGTCCGGCGGCGGTAGAGCTCGAAACCGATCGCGGCGGCGATCGCGACGCCGATCGTGACGACTTCCTGAAGGGTGAGCGTGGCGCTCCCGACGTGCACGCTCGTCCCCGTCAGCAGAGCCGGGAACGAGCGCGACGTCGGCCCCCAGACGAGCGCTGCGCCGTTCTCGAGAATGAGGGCGACGCCGAGCGTGCTCACGAGCCACGCGAAGCTGAAGCGGTCGAACGCGAGCACAGGCCGGACCGCGACGAGGTACGTGACCGCTCCGACGGCGGCAGCGGCAAGGATGCCGAGGACGATCGCGATCCACGGGTCGAGGCCCGTGCGGGCGAACCAGGCCGCGACCATCACACCGACCATCAGCAACTGCCCTTCGGCGAAGTTGATGACGCGAGTGACGTAGAAGGCGATCGCGAAGCCCATGGCGACGAGTCCGTAGATCGCGCCGATCGCGAGTCCGCTGAGCAGTACCTGCATCACCGGGCGCCGATCGCCTCCCGGTAATCGTCGTCGGCCACCGGTTCGAGCCAGCGTGTCTCACCCACCGAGACGGCGAGGTGCAGGAGATAGCTCGCCTGCGAGGCACCGTGCCAGTGCTCCTCACCGGCCGGGATGTGCACCGTGTCGCCGGCGGTCAGTGTGAACCCGGTGCCGTCACGGGACTGAACGCGACCTTCTCCGGCCAGGATGTACAGCACCTGCCCGACCTCGTGGGTGTGCCAGTGTGTTCGCGCCGCCGGCTCGAAGAACACGTTGTTGACGACGATCCCGTCGCCGGGCGGCAGCACCGGATCGGCCCAGACGCCGCCGGTGAACGTCGCGTCCCGCTGCTCGGACGGGGCGTGGGTACGTCCGCGCGCGATCCTCATGACTGGAGCCGGACACCACCGGCGACGTCGCCGATCGCGTCGACGACGCGATTCGAGATCTGGTCGCCATACCCGAGGGCCGTGGCGAGATCGAAGGCCCCGAGGCACGCCGGCCCACAGAAGCTCGTGACCGAGACCTCCTGCAGGAGCTGCAGGTACAGGCGGATGTCCTTCGCCATCAAGCGGTTCGTGAGGCCCCCCTCGAGATAGTCGCCGTCGACGATTCGCGGGAACCGGTTCAGGGTGGCGAAATTGACTCCGCTCGAGCTGTTGACGACCTCGAGGAACTGTGCGAGATCGAGCCCGGCACGCTTGGCCGCCACCATCACCTCGGCGGTGGCAGCGAGGCTGACGCCGTTGAGGAAGTTGTTCAGCACCTTCGCCGTGTGGCCGCTCCCGGGTGCTCCCATGTGGTGCACGCCGGTGCTGAACGTGTCGAGGATCGGGCGCGCTCGTTCGAGCGCGGACGCGTCGCCTCCGACCATGAGCGTCAGCGTTCCCTTCTCCGCCGCCGCAGCACCTCCCGAAATGCCGGCGTCGAGAAACGCGACGTCCTGCTCCGCGAGGCGACCGTGGATGCCGACGCTCGACGACGGTGAGGCGGTCGAGAGGTCGACGACCACCTGCCCGGGCCTGACCGCCGAGGCAAGCCCGCCGTCGCCGAGCACGACCGACTCGATCACGGAGCTGTCGGGGAGCGATAGGAACACGACGTCGACGGCGTCCACGAGCGCTGCGATCGATGGCTCCGTCTCGATGCCGGCCGCGGCCGCCTGCTGCTCGCTGACGTCGAACCCGCGGACCCGCAGGCCACCCTCGCGGATGCGCCGCGCGATGCGGCCCCCCATGTTTCCGAGGCCGATCATCCCGCTGGAAAGCTGCGGAGAAGCGTCGGTCATGTCGCCGCAAGCGCCGAGTCGACGCGACTCGGCTCCCCCGGGGCGAGCGACAGCTCTGCGACGTGAAGACTGTCGTCGAACTGCCTCGACGGGAAGGTGCTCCAGAGATTCTGCTCGTGGAACGGGACGATGCGGCTGGGCTCCTCACCCGCGTGTTGCCACATCTCCTCCATCGTCAGGACACAGCGCTCGCTGCTGCCGAAGATCAGTCCGATCGGCGTGAACCGACCGTCGCCGTTCGCGCCGGTGAAGTTCTCGTAGACGTACGCATTGTCGCCGGCAAACACCCACTTGCCGTCGCGCTCGTTCTCCACGGTTACGTACTGCGACCCCGCGGTGTGGGTGTCGTGCGCAGGGATGCAGCGCACGCCCGGCAGGATCTCCGTCTCCTCCGAGAGCAGCGTCAGCTTCCCCTGCTTCATCCGGTTGACGAGCCACAGCATCAGATCGGGGTCCGTCGCCGAGGTGAGCCACTGCAACCGGTCTGGCAGACCGACAGCCCACAGGTACTTCGAGATCTCACGCTCCTGGAAATAGACGCGCGCGTTCGGGAAGAACTCGACGCCGCCGGCATGGTCGAAGTGGTTGTGCGTGAGCACCAGCGTGTCGACGTCGTCCGGAGAGAACCCCAGGTGGCCGAGGACGACTTCAGGAGGTTGCCAGTCGCTCACGCCGTAGGAGTCTGCGAGCACCTTGCCGAACTCGACGTGGTTGTAGCCGCTGTCGATCACGGCAAGGTGGTCGTCGCTCTTCAGCACCGCGTAACAGTAGGGAGCGATCGTCGTTCCGGTGTTCCACTGGCCGTAGAGCAGGAGCCCGCGCGCGAATTCGTTGACGCGCGCGTACTCGACGACCCAGATCGAATAGTCGGCCATCGTGCTTCTCCTATCGGTGGTGGTTCGTGCCGGCGCAGCACGGCACGTATTCACACGGTTCCGTGGTCCAGACCTCGCGACGCAAGCTTCGGTGCGACGTGCGCAGCGCGTCGAGCTCCGCGTCGCTCACCTCGCCGGAGAGCGCGCCGTGCACGAGCTGCCGGAGGCGCGCTGCCGGCTCTTCGCACGATGTACCGGCGGCGTCGCGATGCAACTCGTCGGCAACCGGCTGCAACTCGTCGATCCGCTCGCCGAGGATCAGCGCTGCGCTCGCGGCGACGGCGAGCGACTTGAAGCGGCGATAGAGCTCGGGCGTCTGGAACGCAACCGCGCTCACGACCCGCTCCCGTTTGCTGCCGCGAGCTCCTCGAGCAGCATCGGCACTCCGACCATGCACGAGTGGATCCCGATGACGCTTGCGAGTTCCATCACCTCGAGGATCTCCTCCTTGGTCGCGCCGTAGCCGATCGCGTTCTTGATGTGGAGGCGAAGGCCAGGCTCGTACAGGTGCGTCGCGGAGACGTCGAACGCCGTGTAGATGAACTCCTTGATCTTCGGCTCGAGTGTCCCCGACGTCCAGGGCACCGACGAGAAATGGATGTACGACTCGAAGAAATCCGGGTCGAGCACGAGGATCTCGTGCCAGAACTGATGCCAGTACCCACGCTTCTCCGTGAAGTCGGCCTTCAACGCCTCGCGCCGCTCGTCGAGCTCCTGGGAGATCGGCTGCCCGGCGGCCGCGAGCTCCTCGACGAGGATCGGGACGCCGATGTTGCAGGCGTGGATCCCGAGCGTCGAGGTGAGCTCGAGCACCTCCATGATCTCCGCCGCCGTGGCTCCGTACGCGAGCGCCTGCTTGATGTGCTGGCGGATCCCGGGAACGAACAGGTGCGTCGCCGCTGCGTCGACGGCGATGTAGACGAACTCCTTGATCTTGGGATCGAGCACACCCGACCGCCAGGGAACCGACGAGAAGTCGGTGTACGCCGCGAAGAAGTCCTCGTCGGCATCGAGCAGGCTGTCCCAAAAGGGATTCCAGTACCCGCGACTCTCGATGAAGTCGTCGCGGAGCTTCTTCTTGCGTTCCGTCAGCTCGGTGCTCATCGCTCCTCCTTCGCGGGCGCGGGAGGCCGGCTGTTTCCGACCTCCCGCAATCCCCCCAGGTCGCGTCCTACTTCTTGATCGGCACCCAGACGTTCTTGGCCGCGTTGTATTTCACGAGCGTCAGCTGCTTCTCGGTGATCGTGGCGTGGTTCTGCTTGCTGAACGACACCGTTCCCTGGAGCCCGTGGTAGTTCTTGACGTTGTTCAGGCCGTCCTTGAGCTTGTTCGGATCGGTCGACTTCGTGGTCTTGATGACCTGGCCCAGCATCATGATCGCGTCGTAGTTCGCGACCGCGAACGGCGTCGCGGCAATGTGGAAGCGGGCCTTGTACCGCTTGTAGAACGAGCTCAGCGCGGCCGTCGGATGCAGCTGTGTGGTCAGCGTCGCACCGATCGCTCCGTCACCCGCGCTCTTTGCGAGGTTCGAGAACGTCGGGTCGGCGTTGATCTCGTCGTTGCCGAGGACGGTCAGCTTGGTGCCCGTGCTCTTGAGGGTCTGCATGAACCGGGCGGTGTCCTGCGGGGTCAGCCACACGACGACGCAGTCCGCACCCGCCTTCTTGATCTTGTTGATCTCGTTGTTAAGGCCGACGGTTGCGCCTGTCGACCAGTCTTCGCTGATCGAATCGTCGAGGACGATCTTCTTGCTCGAGCCCTTGTATGCGAGCTTGATCGCCGCATCGCCGCCGCCACCGTAGGTCGACGGGTCGTGGAGCACGGCGAGGCCCTTGCAGTTGTTCTGCGCGTAGTGAGCCGCGATCCCGCCCCAGGCAAATGTGTTCAGGCCCCAGCTCCAGACCCAGTCGTACGGAGGCTGTGACGGCCCCTTCGGGTAGATCGTGATTCCGGCGTCGTCGACGGCGCCGATGTTCGGGATGTGCAGGCGCTGCGCCATTGCGGACGTCGCAGGCCCAGTGTCACCCGAGCCGGCGACCGCGACGGCACCTGCGCTGACGAGCCGCTGGAACAACTGCGACGAAAGCGTCGCCGACGCCTGGTCGTTGTACGACTGCAGCGTGAACTTCTTCCCGAGCGCGCCACCGCGGGCGTTCAGATCCGCGACTGCGAGCTTTGCGCCGTTCACCATCGCGACTCCGGTGCTGCCGTACGCACCGGTCGTTCCGGCGATCGACCCGATCAGGATCGTGTTTCCGTTCGTGTGCTTCGTGCCGGCCGAAGCCGAGAGCGCGACCGCGAGTGTGACGATCGCAATGAGCGCGGCGCCAACACCCGTCCTCCGCGCTGTGAGACGAGAATGCATCCTTCCCTCCCTCGACGTTGCTCGATGCGTCGTCACGGTGCTCATGCGATCTGCACCGCGACCCGGTTGGTCTCCGTGTCGTCTCCGCCGTGTCTGACGAAGACGTCGGGGTCGTGCCCCGGCACCACGACCGCCCGGCGTGACCGGGCGAGCTCCTTGACAAAGTCGTAGGCCGCATACATCTGCTCGAGGTCGTGCATGACCGCAAAGGGACGGTCGAGCTCGAGCTCCTCGTAGAGGTGAACGGCGTCGGACGTGAGCACGACGGGGCCGGCTCCCGCGTCCACCACCGTCACCTGTTGACCCGCAGAATGACCGCCGACGGAGACCGCAACCACCCCGTCGAAGATCTCTTCGGTTCCCTCCGTCGCGCGGACGCGCCCCTGTGCGACCGCCTGCGTGACGTAGTCGATGTCCCCTTGCTCCGCGTGGGGCGCGAACTGCCCACGCCCCGCGTGCGGCCCGGACCAGAACTCGAGCTCGCGCGACGGCACGACCAGCTGCGCGCTCGGGAACGCGTGCAGGTTCCCCGTGTGGTCGTAGTGCAGGTGCGTCACGACGATCGCCGACACGTCGCCGGGCGCGATGCCGAGCTCCGCGAGCGCGTCGAGCGGCGGCACCAGACACGTGCGTCCGCGCCGGGCGGCGGCTTCCGGATCGAATCCGGTGTCGACCAGGATCGTCGCGCCACCACCGCGAAGGACCCAGAAGTAGTAGGCCATCGACGCCTCCGCGTCGGGCTCGCCGTAGCTCTCGTAGCGGTAGTAGAGATCGCTCTTCCGCGCCGCGAGCACGCCATAGCGCACCGCCAGCACCTCGTAGGTGACAGAGCTCACGTCGCGCTCCGTTCGCGGCCGGCGATCCGATGGCCGCCCCACTCCTCCACGATCCGCGCGAACTCGGTATGGTCGGCGTCCGGCGCGCTCTCCGAGGCTGCCAGTGTCCAGAGCTCTCCCACGAGCTCGCCGACCCGCATCGGGACGCCGACCGCACGCGCCTCGGCGAGGCAGAGCTCGACGTCCTTCGCCATCAGTTCGAGCCGGAAGCCCGACGCGAACGTCTCCGGTAGCACGTGCGTCGGGAACTTGGTGGACGTGGCCGTGTTGCGGCCGCTGCCGGCGTTGAAGACGTCGAGCAGCGTCTGGGGCTCGAGACCCGCAGCCGAGCCGAGGACGAGCGCTTCGGACGTGATCGCCATCGCCGTCGCGGAGAGCAGGTTGTTCAGCACCTTCGCCAGCTGCCCCTGCCCGGGCTCGCGCCCGACGTGGAACACGTTCTCGCCGAAGGTCCGCAAGAGCGGCTCGACCCGCGCCAGTGCCTCCTCATCGCCGGCAGCCATGACCGCGAGCGTCCTCGCGTTCGCCCCTGCGACGCCGCCGCTGACCGGGGCGTCCACGACCGCGACGCCCGCCGCCGCGAACGCCTCCGCGACCTCGCGGGCCACCGCAACGCCCGTGGTCGAGAGGTCGACGTACACCTTGAGCGCACGACCACCCGCGAGCGTGTCGGCAACCTCGCGGACGACCGCCGGCGTCGGGAGGCTCACGAACACGACCTCCGCCCGATCCGCGACGTCCCGCGGCGACGGGGCGACCTGCGCGCCGGAGCCGAGCGACTCGGCTCTCGACGCCTCGACGTCGTGCACCACGAGACGATGGCCCGACTCGAGCAGCGCGCGCGCGAGCGGGGCTCCGATCGCGCCGAGGCCGACGAACCCGAGCGGCGCCGCTGTCATACGGCCCCGTTCCCCGAGCCGTCGTCGACGACGGGAGGTTGGGCGTCGTGGTCTGCCTCGGCGGCCTTGATCGCCGCCTCGGCGACACGGAACGCCTCCATTGCCGCCGGAACGCCGCAGTAGATCGCGGCCTGCAGCAGCACCTCTTGGATCTCCGTCGCCGTGCAGCCGTTCCGGAGAGCGCCGCGAACATGGACGCCGAGCTCGTGCGAGCGGTTGAGCGCAGTGAGCATCCCCAGGTTGACGAGGCTCCGCTCGCGCCGTCCGAGACCCGGCCGGGACCAGACGATCCCCCAGCAGTACTCCGTGACGAGCTCCTGGATCGGGCGGTTGAAGTCGCTCGCGTTTGCGAGCGACCGCTCGACATGCTTCTCGCCGAGAACTTCGGCGCGAACGCGCCGGCCCGTCTCGTAGGCGTCTTCGTGCTCAGGCATCGAGATGCTCGGCGGCCGGCGCCGCCTCGCCGCCGATTTGCGTGAAGAGCGTGTGGGACGCCTGGCGAACGTGGTGCGACGCCGCTTCGGCGGCGGCATCTCCGTCGCGGCGCTCGATCGCCTCCACGATCGCCCTGATCTCGACCACCGACTGCTTCGGCCTGTTGGGAGCCCGCAGCGACGACGCGCGGAGCACGGCGACGCGTGCCTGGAGGCTCTCGATGATCTGACGGATGGTCGTGTTGCCGGAGCCCTCGAAGAGCACGCGATAGAAGGCATCCTTCGCGTTGAGCAGCGCCTCGGAGTCGTTCTCGCTCTGCTCGACCAGCACGAGGGCGCCGCGCAACGCGGCGACCTGGGCTTCGGTGGCGCGCTCGGCGAACTCCCGGGCGGCAGCGCCTTCGAGCAGCGCGCGCACCTCGTACACCTCTTCGGCCTCGCGCCACGACGGGACCGCGACGATCGCGCCCTTCTGCGGGATGGTCGTCACGAGCCCCTCCGCCGCGAGCTCGCGCAGGGCCTCGCGGATCGTCGTCCTCGAGACGCCGATCCGTTGGATCAACTCGCGCTCGACGAGCCGCTGGCCCGGCCGGAGCCGCATTTCGACGATCTCGCGCCGGAGGAGGTCGAGCACCTGTTCCCGCAGCGGGGCGGCGACCCGAGCCACCTGGCCGGCGAGATCGGCGCCTCCCTCGACCGCGGCGCCGTCGACTGCGGCCTCAGGCTCGCTCATCGCTGCAGCGTAGGATGATGAGTTGGTACGTCTGACCGACCGTCATACAATCATGCGATCCTCCGCCATCCCGGCGGCGCTGTCAAGCGAAGGAGAAGACAGAGATGGAGAACGAGCGCGTCGCGGTCGTCACGGGTGGCGCCGGCGGCATCGGGCTCGCCGTGACGCGTCGACTGTCCGGCGCAGGCACGAGCGTGGTGGCGGTCGACTCCGACGCCGAAGCGGTCGCGGCTCTCACGGACCAGCTGCCCTCGGTGCTCGCGGTGCACGCCGACGTCTCGACCGAGGCCGGAGTCGAGGACTACATGGAGGCGGCAGTCGCACGCTTCGGCCGGATCGACGTGTACCACTTGAACGCCGGGATCGCCGGGGCTCCGGCCTTCCTTCCCGCTGCGTCGGTCGAGGAGTTCGACCGCGTGCTGGCGGTGAACGTGCGCGGCGTCTTCCTGGGACTACGAGCCGCGTTCCGGCAGTTCGCGAACCAGAGCTCTGCCGGCTCCATCGTGCTCACGGCCTCCATATGCTCCTACGGGGGCGGCGCCGACCTCGTCGCGTACCACACGAGCAAGCACGCGCTCGTGGGCCTGATGCGCTCGGCTGCCGTCTACGGCGGCCCGCTGGGTGTTCGCGTCAACGCAGTCGCGCCGGGCGTCGTGCCCACGAATCTTCTTCCGAGCGCGGAAACGGATACGGGCACCGCGGCGCCGAACTCCCGCGCCCGTCTCGCGCCGCTCCGGCGGCCCGGTACGACGGACGAGGTGGCCGAGGTCGTCGCGTTCCTCCTGGACGATGCCGCCGCGTTCGTGACCGGGAGCGTCTACCCGGTGGACGGCGGCGCAGGCGCGGTGAACCCCGTGCGCCCGCATACGACCGACGCTGACGGGGCTAGTCGAGGCGCTTGAGCATGACGACGCCGCCGTCCTGCTCGCGGACGTGCGTGAAGCCGTTTCGCTCGTAGAACCCGACCGCGGCCGAGTCCGCCTCGACGCTCAGTGAGACGGCACCGTGGCCGGCGCCCCGCGCTCCGTCGAGCAGCGCATCCATCAGCTCCTGCCCGAGCCCGTGGCGGCGACGTGACGGGACGACGGCGATCGAAAGCTCCGGTGTGTTCTCGTCGACGAACCCGTAACCGGGCTCGCTGGAGCGGAACACGCGCAGCCACGCCGCGCCGACGCGGTTGCCCGTCTCGTGCGCGATCACCGCCAGGTCGCCGGGACGGCCCCAGTTGTCGACGTACCGCGAGAGCGGGATGTCCGCCTCGAACGCATTGACGCGCCACGCGTAGGCGTGGGCGAGCATCGAGCGCATGAACGGGACGTCGCCGGCCGACCCCTTGCGTGTCACTCGATGTCCTCCGTCAGCTGCACGCGGTTGCCGTCCGGGTCGAAGACGTCGACGAGCCGCATCTGGCCGGCGAACTCGAGCACGGTTCCGACCTCCACCCCTTCGTCACGGAGACGCTGGGCCGCCGACTTGATGTCGTCGACGTCGACAGCTGCGACTCCCCCGCCCATGGTCGGCTCGCCTTCGGCGAGAGCGATCCGCATCCTGCCGCGCTCGAGCTTCGACCACTTGTCGTCCCAGTCGACGAACGTCTCGTCGAACCCGAGCAGGCGCTTGTAGAAGTCGCGCCCGCGGTCGAAGTCGCGGACGAGGTACCAAACGCGTGGCAACTCGCTGGTTTCGGTCACAGGGCGAGGGCGGGATCTTCCACGAACTGCTTCACGGTTCGTAGGAAGTCTGCACCCTCGGCGCCGTCGACGGCGCGGTGATCCACCGTCAGCGTCATCGTCAGGACCGGGCGGATCTCGACCGCCCCGTCGCGGGCGACCGGCATGTCGACCGTCGCGCCGACCGCCAGGATCGCCGCCTGCGGGGGGTTCAGGACGGCGACGAACTGCTCGATCCCGAACATGCCGAGGTTCGAGATCGTGAACGTCCCGTCCTCGAGATCCTGCGTCGTCAGCTTGTTGTCTCGCGCCCGGGCGACGATGTCGCCGCGGGCTGCCGCAACCTCGGCAAGTGACAGTCGCTCGACGCTCCGGACGACGGGCACGACGAGCCCCTGCGGCGCCGCGACGGCAATCCCGACGTTTGCGGTCGGGAAGCGGAGCAGCGCGTCCTCGGCGTACTGGACGTTCACGTTGCGGTGCCTCATCAGCGCCTGCGCGCACACCTTCACGAGCAGATCGGTGACGGTGATCCGCACGTCCGGATTCAGCTCGCGGGCGCGCGAGACGAGCTCGTTCGCGCGTGTCATGTCGGCGGTGACCGTCAGCTGGAAGACCGGCGCCTGCCAGGCCGCGGTCAGACGGCGCGCGATCGTCTTGCGGATGTTCGTGAGCGGGATCGACTCGACGTCGCCTGTCGGGACCGCCGCGGGAGCGGCCGGAGCCGGGCGTGCCTCTGCGCCCTCGACGTCCTTGGCAATGACGCGGCCGTCCGGTCCGGTCCCCTGCAGCGTCGCGATGTCGATACCGCGCTCGCGGGCCAGGCGCCGTGCGAGCGGCGACGCCTTGATACGGCCGTTGCTGGCGCTCGACGGGGCGGGTGGCGCCTCGGCAGGGGTGTCAGACACTGTGGTGTCAGACACTGTGGTGTCTGACACCTTTTCGGTCTCCGGCGCGGGCTCTGGTTCCGACGCAGCGACTTCTTCCCCGGCCTCACCGATGTACGCGATCGTCTGACCGACGGGCGCCTCACCCTCGCGCAACGCAATCTTTAGCAGCACCCCCGCGAAGTCCGACTCGACTTCCTGCGTCACCTTGTCGGTGTCGATCTCGTAGAGCGGCTCGCCCTTCTCGACGGCGTCGCCCTCGTTCTTCAGCCACTTGGTGACGGTGCCCGACTCCATCCCCTGCCCGAGCCGGGGGAGCTTCACCTCGGAGGCCATCTACTTGCCCACCGTGCGCTTGATCGCTGCGAGCACGTCCTCCGCGTGCGGGATGACGTACTGCTCCATTACGGGAGCGAATGCCAGCGGCGTGAACTTCGCGCCGACGCGCTCGATCGGCGCGTCGAGATAGTCGAACGCCTGGTGCTGCAGAACCGCGGTCACCTCGGCGCCGAAGCCCATGCGCGTCACGGCCTCGTGGGCGACGACCGCGCGGTTCGTCTTCTTGACCGAGGCGACGAGCGCCTCCTCGTCGAGCGGCTGCAACGTGCGCGGGTCGACGATCTCGACGGAGATCCCCTCTTCCTCCGCCTGCTTCGCGGCCTCGAGCGCGCGGTGGACGAGCGGGCCGATCGCGATCACCGTCACGTCCGTGCCTTCGCGCACGACGCGCGCCTTGCCGAGCGGGATCGGCTCGAGCTCCTCGGACACCTCGCCCTTGACCGGGTACAGCAGCCGGTGCTCGAAGACGACAACGGGGTTGTCGTCGTGGATCGCCGTCCAGAGCAGCCCACGCACGTCCTGCGGCGTCGACGGATACGCGACCTTGAGCCCGGGGACGTGCACGAGCCACGCCTCGAGCTGCTGCGCGTGCTGCGCGCCGGGCGACCAGCCTGCGCCGCCCTGGGTGCGAATCGTGAGCGGCACGGTGATCTGCCCGCCGGACATGTAGCGGTGCTTCGCCGCCTGGTTGACGATCTGCTCGAGCGAGAGCGTCAAGAAGTCCTCGTACATGATCTCGACGACGGGGCGCATCCCGGCCATCGCGGCGCCGATGCCCGCACCGACGATCGCCATCTCGGAGATCGGCGTGTTCCGGACGCGCTCCGACCCGAACTCGTCGAGCAGCCCCTGCGTGACGCCCATCGAGCCGCCCATCTCGGCGATGTCCTCGCCCATGATGAACACGCGGTCGTCGGCGCGCATCGCCTGCACGAGGCCGTCGCGAACCGCTTCGCGGTAGGTCAGCTCAGGCATAGACGTTCTTCAGCGCGTCTTCGGGCTTCGGGTCGGTGCCGCTCTTCGCGAACTCGAGCGCGTCGTCGACGACGCGATGCGCTTCCTCGTCGAACGCCTCGAACTCCTCGTCGGAGAGGCCGAGCCGCTCGCGAAGCCGCGGGATCGGATCGTGATATGCAGCCGCCTCGCGATCTTCCTTCGAGCGGTACACCTGCGGGTCGCCGATGTAGTGCCCGTGCATGCGGTAGGTCAGGACGTCGAGGAAGACCGGGCCTTCTCCGGAGCGCGCATACTCGAGCGCCTCCCGCGCTGCGGCGTACACCGCCTCGACATCCTGCCCGTCGACCTTGGTCGAGCGCATGTTGAACGCCAGCGCGCGCTTCGACATGTCGTCCCACACGGGCGAGTGCTGGCAGCCCGGCGTCGACTCGGCCCAGTGGTTGTTCTCGCAGACGAAGACCGTCTTCGTCCGCCAGAGCTGAGCGAGGTTGAGCGACTCGTGAAACGTGCCGATGTTCGTCGCGCCGTCGCCGAAGAACGCAACCGCGACGCGCGGCTCATTGCGCATCTTGAAGGCGAGCCCGGCGCCGGTGACCGCGGGCAGTCCGCCGCCGATCACCGCGTTTGCGCCGTAGTTGCCGCGTTCGACGTCGTAGAGGTGCATCGACCCGCCGTAGCCGTGCGACACACCTTCGACCTTGCCGTAGAGCTCAGCCATCACGCGGCGCGGGTTCGAGCCGCGGGCGAGCGTGTGCCCGTGAGCGCGGTGCGTCGAGGCGAAGATGTCGTCCTCCTCCATCGCGCGGCAGACGCCGACCGCGACCGCCTCCTGGCCGATCGCCACGTGCAGGAACCCGGGCAGCTCCCCGGCGCGGAACCGCTCCTCGACCTTCTCCTCGAACCTGCGGATGAGGAGCATGTCGTGGAGGAACTCGCGCAACGTTCCTTCGCCGACCGTCGTCTCTCTCTCGACCTTGGCCAAAGTGCCGGGAGTGTACGCTCCGGCAGTGAGTGTCGCCGACCAGTGGAGAACCATTGGATCCGAGCTTCCGAGCGGATGGACGCAGGCGCGCTTGCGGCTCGCACTGAAGGATCGTGCGACCACCGACCGAGCGGCGGCGATGCTCGGCCCCGCGGGCGCCTACCGCGCCGCTCCCACCGTGCTTCTCTTCACGGTCGCGCGCGACGGCAGCGCGACGAGCCCCGACAACCTGACGCGGCTGCTGCGAAACGTGCCGAACGGCGCACTCTCGCTTTCTGGATCCAAAGCGGAGGAACAGGATGCGCCGGCGCGTGAGATCACGCCCTTGACAGAGTCGTGGGACCGCGCGATCGCGGGACAGCCCGCCGACTGGAGCGACCTCTACGTCGAGCTGAGTCTCACGTCGACCGACTTCATCGAGCCTGCCTCCGTTCTCTGCGTGCAGTGCAACCCGCGCCGCGACGGCGCGCGTGCCGCGCTCCGCTTCCGCTGTGCGCGCGTGCAGGGCTACGGCGTCTCGCCGGAGATGGCGCGCCGCTGTCTCGAGCGTTGCGACGCGGCCGGGATCCAGGGAAGCGTGTCGGTTCTCCGGGCGATCTCGGGCTCGCGCCATGTCGACACACAAGGTCCGGTCTGGCTCGAGAACGGCAAGACGCTGTGACGGCCGATCCGGTCTCGTGGCTCCTGATCGAGCCCGGATGGCGCGTCGTCGACGCGGACGGCGGCGAGATCGGCAAGGTCGAGGCGATCACAGGCGACTCGGATGCGGACATCTTCGACGGTCTCGCGGTCGCGACCACCGTGCTCGCGCGGCCGACGTACGTCCCGGCCGAGCACGTAGGCGTGATCACCGAGGGGACGGTGCACCTGACGCTCGGGCGGAGTGCGTTCGACGCGCTCGGCGAGCGGCTCGAGCCGGGCCTCATTCACGAGAACCCGCGGGAGCACCCCGAGACGCTCGTGGGCCGGCTCGCCTCCTGGGTCGCACGCGCGGGGCGGCGCTGACCGACGCGCTCGGCCTCGCCGCGCAGGTGCGCGACGGCCAGGTTTCGCCTCGCGAGCTCGCCGAGCAGGCGATCGCCCGCATCGAGGCGACGAACCCGACGCTCAACTTCCTCGTCACCGAGGCCTACGACTTCCACGAGCCGGCGGACGGGCCGTTCCGCGGCGTGCCGATGCTCGTGAAGGACCTGACCGAGACCGCGGGCATCCGCACCACGTTCTCATCGCGCGCATACGCGGATTACGTCCCCGAGAACGACGCGGGGACCGTTCGGCGCATGCGCGACGCCGGCTTCACGATCGTCGGCAAGTCGAACACACCGGAGTTCGGGATCACGTGCGTGACCGAGTCCGAGCTCAACGGTGCGTGCCGCAATCCGTGGGACACGTCGCGCACACCGGGCGGCTCGTCCGGCGGCGCAGCTGCCGCCGTCGCTGCAGGCGTCCTGCCGCTCGCGCACGGCTCCGACGGCGGCGGCTCCATCCGCATCCCGGCGTCCTGCTGCGGCGTGTTCGGGCTGAAGCCGTCGCGGGGCCGCGTCTCTCCCGCGCCCTACATCAGCGGTTCGCTGGAGATGTCGCAGCAGGCGGGGATCTCCGTGAGCGTGCGGGACGCCGCGGCCTTCCTCGACGTGCTCGCCGGCTACGAGCCGGGCGACGCACATTGGGCGCCACCGCCCGAGCGGCCGTTCCTCGAGGAGGTGGGGAACGCGCCCGGCCGCCTGCGCATCGCGCTCACCGTGGAGCCGCCGATGCCGTACGAGGTCGAGCCCGCTGTCGCCGCAGTCGCGCGCGAAGCGGGCGACTTCCTCGCCGAACTCGGTCACGACGTGGTCGAGGCGACACCGCCGTGGCGCGACGAGTCGCTGCTCTGGACCTTCGCGCACATCTGGCAGCTGACGCCCGCTCTCTACCCCTACCTCGATCCCGACCTGCTCATGCCGATCAACCGCGCGTTGTACGACCGCGCGCACGAGACCTCGAGCGTCGCGTACACGAAAGCGGCGTCGGCCCTCCTGATGCTCGCCCGTCGCGTGGTCGCGTTCTGGGACGACGTCGACGTCGTGCTGACGCCGACGCTGGCGAAGCTGCCCGTGCCGATCGGCTGGATCTTCGAGCCGGACGATCCGTGGAAGCAGTTCGAGCGCGGCGGGTGGATGACGCCGTTCACACCGCTCGTGAATGTGACCGGGCAGCCGGCCGCGAGCGTCCCCTTCGGCAACGTCGACGGGCTGCCCGTCGGGATCCAGCTGATCGGCCCACCCGCCGGCGAGGCAGTGCTGTTCCGGCTCGCGGCCCAGATCGAGCGAGCGCGGCCCTGGGCGGACCGCCTCCCGAGGTTTGCCGCCGACTGACGACGGCGAAAGAGTCGACATGCTCCGCAAGGCGATGTGGACCGGCCTCTACGCCGGGTTCGGCGCCGCCTCGACGATGATCGCGCGCCGCCTCGCGACGAAGGTGTGGCACGTCGCGACCGGCGAGGATCCGCCGACGAAGAAATGACGAAGGCCGATCAAGCAGTCGACACGGCCGCGGACAAAGTCGCGGCGTTCGTCCGCGAAACACGGGGCACCGGCGGCTTGCGGGGCAAGCTCGGCGACGCGTTCGCCGACGACCCGGAGTTCATCCGCAAGCTGAAGCCGAGCCTGATGAAAGCGCGGGCCAAGGGGCAAGGAACCGTCGAGCCCGCGCCCCGGGCTCCGTCAGGCCCACAGGTCGACCGGCCGACGTCTCCGAAGGACAAGCGCCGCGGCGGCCCGAGCCCCTGGCTCGTCGTCGGAGCCGCATTCGCCGCGGGCTACCTGCTCGCGAAGACGATCGATTGGAGAGGTCATGCCCACCCCCGTCTCTGAGGCCGCCCGCAACGTCGCCGAGCATGCGTCCTCGGTCGCGAAGCTCGAGCTCCGGCTCGCGACGATCGAGCTGAAGCAGAAGGCGACGTCGTTCGCCGTCGGCGTCGGGCTCGGCGTGGCCGCCGCCCTGCTCGCCCTCTTCATGCTCGGCTTCGCGCTCGCGACGATCGCTGCCGCCTTCGCGACGTTCCTCCCGTGGTGGCTCGCGCTGTTGATCGTCACGCTGGCGCTGCTGCTCCTGTCGGGTCTTCTCGGGCTGCTCGCCCTCGGCGCGATCAAGAAGGCGTCACCGCCGGTTCCCGAGCAGGCGATCCGGGAAGCGAAGCTCACGACGGCTGCGCTCAAGAGCTGATGGCACGCGCCGAGGAACAGCTCCGGAAGGACATCGACGCCGAACGCGAACAGCTCGCGACGGCGCTCGACGAGCTGCGCGGCTCGATCGGCGACGCGGCCGACATCGGCGGCAAGCTGAAGTCGAAGCTGCCCCTCGTCGCCGGCGCCGCCGCCTCGATGGGCTTCGTGCTCGCCGGCGGCGTCGGGGCGACGGCCCGGTACTTCGCCCGGCGAGGCCGCGAGAACCACAGCCGGCTCTCGCTCTTCCGCCGCGGTTGAGCCGTGTCGGGCACGCGCCGCCGACCCCGCAGCGGCTGACGCACGCCGAATGGATCACGGTCGTCAAGCGCACGTTCAAGAGCTTCCTTGCCGACGACTGCATGGGACTGTCGCAGCAGGTCGCGTACAGCGCCTTGCTCGCGTTCTTTCCCGCCGTGGTCGCACTCGTCGGGTTGCTCGACCTGGTCGGTGCGTACGACACGCTGCAGCGCTTCCTCGATCCCGTCGCCCCCAAAGCGGTGACGGATCTCATCCAGACGTTCCAGCACGACTCGAGCGGCGGGGGATCGGTCGTCGCGTTCGTCGTCGGGATCTTCGGCGCCGTCTGGGCGGCGTCCGGCGCGATGGGCTCGGTCGTGAAGGCGGTCAACCGCGCGTACGAACGCACCGAGACGCGCCCCTTCTGGAAGCTGCGCCTGATCTCGATCGTGCTCGTCGTGGCGACGGGCGTCGCGACGGCCGGGATGCTCCTGCTGATCGTTCTCGGCGGGACGCTCGGAGACGCGATCGCCACCAAGGCGCGTTTCGGCGGTGCGTTCACGTGGGTCTGGAACCTCGCGCGCTGGCCGCTCGCGTTCGTCGCAGTTCTCCTCTTCTTCGCGTTCGTCTACTACCTGGCGCCGAACATCGATCATCGTCGCTGGCAGTGGTTGACGCCGGGATCGGTGGTCGGCGGGCTGGCGTGGATCGCGCTCAGCGGGCTGTTCGCGCTTTACACCGCCTTCTCGAACTCCTACTCGAAGACGTACGGCGCGCTCGCCGGCGGCGTCGTGCTGCTCCTCTGGCTGAACTACACCGCCTGGTCGATCCTGTTCGGCGCCGAGCTCAACTCGGAGCTCGATCGACAAGCCGACATCCACGCGGCCGGTGGGGAACACGCAGGTTTGACGAGACCCGCAAGACGAACGCGTTAGCCCCGCGTAAGCGTCTGGCAAAGCCCGTTTCCAAATCGTATTGGCGCCCGTTGTACCCGGGCACAAGCGCAGATGTATCCACGAAACGGAAGGGGCAGGGAACAATGAGGAACCGTCTCGTTCCGGCGCTGCTCGGCACGCTCGTCGCGGGGCTGGTCCTCGCTTCGATCGCGTCCGCGGCCGCGCCGGTCAATTCAGCGGCGCCGACGATCACCGGTGTCGCCAAGGTCGGCAGCACGCTGACCGTCTCGAACGGCACGTGGTCGAACAGCCCGACGAACTACACCTACCAGTGGCAGCGGTGCTTGTCGGCGACTTCCTGTACCGACATCGCGAACGGCGTCGGACAGTCCTATGTCGTGCGGCAGGCCGACGGCGGCATGCGCCTGCGCGCACAGGTGAACGCGTTGAACGCTGACGGCAAGGGCACCGCGAGCTCGGATCTCACTGCGGTCGTGCCGGCCACCGGCGCTCCGGTGAACACGGTTCGCCCGTCCGTCTCCGGCGACGCGATCGTCGGCAGCACGCTGACGGCGGAGAACGGCACGTGGACGAACTCGCCCACGTCGTACCGCTACCAGTGGGTGCAGTGCGATCACTTCGCCGCCTCGTGCGTCGGCATCCCCGGCGCGACCGGCAAGACGTACGGCGTCCGGTTTGCCGATACGTCCGGAACGCTGCGCGTCGACGTGACGGCGAGGAACGCCGCGGGCGCGACGACCCGTCGCTCGACGCCGAGCGACGTCGTCGAGCCGCTGCCCGTCATCCACACCGCGGGCAACAAGGCGCCGACGATCGCATTCCTGTCGCTGAAGCGGCTCGGGAAGCGCGTCTACGCGCGGTTCCGCGTGTGCGACGACGCGCCGAAGGGCGTCACCGTCATCGAGCGTGACTCCAAGGCTCGTGTCCTTGCGTACGTTCGCCGCTTCACCGTGACCCCGAACCGGTGTGTCGTCGCGACCCGCAGCTGGGTTCCTGCGCCGCGGTTCCGCACGAGGGGCCGCTTCGTGGTCACCCTGCGCGCGGTCGACAAGTCGCGTGCGTCGAGCCGGTTCGTCTCGCGCTCGCTCGTGAAGCGTTAGCCACGCAACTCCGCGCCGAAGCGCGACTGCAACTCGGAGACGATCGCGGCCCGGAGACGGGCCGCGTCGTCGTCCGAGAGCGTTCGCTCGGCCGACTGGAACGCGACCGAGAACGCGACCGACTTCTTGCCGGCGGGAATCTGGTCGCCGCGGTAGTCGGAGAGGAACCGCGCCTCCCGCAGTTCTTCGCCGGCCGCTTCGCGCGCGGCCGCGATCAGGTCGCCGGCCGGCACGGCCTCGTCGACGACGAACGCCAGATCCTGACGTACGGGCGGGTACGTGATGACGTCGCGGTAGGTGACGCGCTCCGGCACGAGCGCGAACAGCTCCGCGAGGTCGAGCTCGAATGCGCTCCACTCTCCCTCCGGGCCGACGCCGGGCGCGTACGTCGCGACCCAGCCCGACTGCACCGTCGCTGCGACAGCGAGCTCGCGCGCGAGGTCGGCACGCGTGAACGTCGGCTCGACGTTCAACGCGGCGAACACCGCTTCGACCAGGCCGCGCGCCCGGAAGTAGTCGCCCTGGACGATCCCGCCGACGCGCCAATGCTCGTCGGGAACGGGGCCCGGCGGCAGGTAGACGTGCGCGATCTCGAACAGCGCCACATCGCCGTTCCCCATGTCGAGGTTGTGCTGCGCGGCGCCGAGCAGCCCGGTCGCGAGCGTCGTGCGCAAGACACGCTGCTGCGACGAGAGCGGCTCGGGCAGCTCGAGCGCGTTCGGGTCGGGATCGTCGTGCTGCAGCGAGTAGGTGTACGCCTCGTACATCCCGGCGCCGACGAGCACGTCGGCGACGAGCCGGCGGAGTCGCTGCTCGTGGGTCAGCCGCCCGTACATCGCCTGCCGTCTCGGGAGCGTCGCGGGAACGTCCTCGAGCCGGAAGCGGCCGACCTCTTCGACGACGTCGATGTCGCGGCGCACGTCGCGCGCGCGCCACGTCGGGACGGTGACCTCCCAGTCGTCGGTGATGTGGAAGCCGAGCCGGGCGAGCCGCTCGCGCTGCTCGTCCTCCGAGATCTCGAGGCCGACCGTCGCGTTCGCGTACTGCGGCCGGTAGGCGATCCGGGTCGGCGGCGCCGGTTCGGCGCGCAACTCGGTCTCGCCCGTCCAACGCGCGCCTGCGATCTCCACCAGGAGCTGCGAGGCGTACGTGGCTGCGAGCGCGGCGGCTTCGGGGTCGACACCCTTCTCCCACCGCGTCTGTGCCTCCGAGCGCATCCGGTGCCGTTCCCCGCTTCGGATCACCGTCAGCGGCTCGAAGTTCGCGGTCTCGAGCACGACCGAGGTGGTGGTCGCCGACACCTCGGTGTTCTCGCCGCCCATCACGCCCGCGAGGCCGATCGGGCGCTCGTGGTCGGCGATCACGAGGTCGGCCGGGTCGAGCTCACGCGCCGTGCCGTCGAGAGTGACGAGCTGTTCCTTCGGCCCGGCGCGCCGCACGACGATCCCGCCGCGCAACGTGTCGCCGTCGTAGGCGTGCAGCGGGCTGCCGAGCGCGAGCATCACGTAGTTGGTGATGTCGACGACGTTCGAGATCGGCCGCATGCCGGCACCCATCAGACGGCCCTTCAGCCACGCGGGCGAGTCGCCGACCGCGACGTCGCGGAAGACGCGCGCGATGAAGCGCGGGCACGCGTCGAGATCGTCGATCGCGAGCGAGAACGCCTCGTCGCCGTCGCGCGCAGGGTCGGCGCCGGGAACCGGCTCGAGGGTTGCGCCGGTGAGCGCGGCGACCTCGCGCGCGATCCCGTAGATCGACGTCAGGTCGGGCCGGTTGTAAAGCGTCTCGATCTCGAGGATGTCGTCGCCGAGCGGCAGCACGTCGGCGAGCGGCGTGCCGGCTGCGAGCTCGTCGGCGAGCAGCATGATGCCACCGTGGTCGGTGCCGAGCTCGAGCTCGCGCTCCGACAGGATCATCCCGTCCGAGACCTCGCCGCGGAGCTTCCGCTGCTCGATCCGGAAGTCGCCGGGCATGACCGCGCCGGGCGTGACGACCGCGACGGTGGCGCCGGCGCCGAAGTTCCACGCGCCGCAGACGATCGAGCGCGGCTCGCCGTCGCCGACGTCGACCTTCGTCAGCTGGAGCTTGTCCGCGTTCGGATGCTTCGCCGCCTCGACGACCTTGCCGACGACGAAATGGCCGTAGTTGCCGTCGACGTCGACGACGCCGCGGCGCACGATGCGGTCGACCTCGCAGCTCGTGAACACGAGCCGGCGCGCGAGCTCCTCGACGGGCAACGTCAGTTCGACGTACTCGCGCAGCCAGGAGACGGGAACTTTCAAAACTGCCCCAGGATGCGCACGTCGTTCTCCCAGAAGGCGCGCAGGTCGGGCAGGCCGTGCCGAAGCATCGCGATGCGCTCGATCCCGAAGCCGAACGCGAAGCCCTGCCAGTCGTCCGGGTCGAGGCCAACGGTGCGAAAGACGTCGGGGTCGACCCAGCCGGCGCCGCCCATCTCGATCCAGCCGGAGTGCTTGCACACCGCGCACCCGCGGCCGTCACAGAGGAAGCACGTCACGTCGAACTCGACCGACGGCTCGGTGAACGGGAAGAAGCTCGTGCGCATGCGGACGTCGCGGTCGGGCCCGAAGAGCTGGCGGAAGTACTGCTGCACCGTGCCGCGCAGGTCGGCGAGTGTGATCCCACGGTCGACGGCGAGGCACTCGACCTGCTGGAACGTCGGCGAGTGCGTCGCGTCCGGCGTGTCACGGCGGTAGACGCGGCCCGGCGACACCATGTAGATCGGCGGCGTCCGTGTCAGCATCGCCTTGATCTGGTCGGGCGACGTCTGCGTGCGCAAGAGCGTGTCGTCGTCGAGGTAGAACGTGTCGAGCTTCGAGCGGGAGGGGTGACCCTGATCGGTGTTGAGCGCGTCGAAGTTCTCCCAGACGGTGACGACCTCCGGCCCGTCCCAGACCTCGTAGCCCATGCCGAGGAAGATGTCCTCGATCTCGCGGCGGATCTGCGTCAGCAGGTGGAGCCGGCCGCGCGTGACGGGCGTGCCGGGGATGGTCACGTCGACGCCGCTGTCCGCGGCGGCGCGGCGGGCGGCGAGCTCGAGCTGGTGCTCGCGCGCCGTGACGGCTGCCTCGAGCCGCGCCTTGACCCCGTTCAGCAGCATGCCGCTCTCCTTGTCGCGAACGCCGCGCAATGCCTGAGCGAGCTCGGACTTCCGGCCGAGATACTTGACGCGTGCGTCCTCGAGCGCATCGCCCGAGATCGCGCTCAGCGCCTGCTGTTCGTACGCGGCCCAGTCCACCGCGGCGAGACTATCCAAGTGTCCTCCTTCGCTTCGTCGGGGCGGTTGTCAGGCCCCGGTGCGGCTGGAGGAACGCGCTACGCAGCGTCCCCGGTTGCGCACCGGGGCCGGCTAAACAGCTGCGCGCGTGTGGCGTCCATCGGTAGAAGGATAGCTGCGTGAGCGCGTACGACAAGATCGCGCGGCTCTACGACCCGTGGTCTCGGAGTGTGGTCGAGGACGTGCCGTTCTACGTCGACGAGGCGGTCCGCTCGGGCGGGCCGGTGCTCGAGCTCGGCGTCGGGACGGGCCGGATCGCGGTGCCGATCGGCGCGGCCGGCGTTCGCGTCGTCGGCGTCGATCTGTCGGCGGGGATGCTCGAGGTGGCGCGCGACAGTGCCACGCTGGCGGGCGTCGAGCTCGACCTGCGCCACGGCGACATGCGCGACCCGCCGGTGGACGAGGTGTTCCCGCTCGTCATCTGCCCGTTCCGCTCGCTCCTCCACATGGAGACGGACGCCGACCGCCGCATGGCCCTTCGGGCCGTGTCCCGGGGACTGTCCCCAGGACATGGCCGATTTGTCTTCGACGTCTTCACCCCGTCCGCGGAGGACATCGCCGACACGCACGGGCGGTTCATCGAGCGCGAGCCGGGGATCTGGGAGCGCGCAGACTGGGACGAGGCGACCCGCACGCTCATCCTCCGGCTGCGCAGTGTGGAAACCGAGTCGGAGATGTCGCTCGCGTGGCTGTCGGTTCCCGAGTGGCGAACGCTCCTCGCCGAGGAGGGCTTCGTCGTGGAGGCGCTGTACGGCTGGTTCGACCGCTCGCCGTGGCGCGGCGGCGAGGACTCTGTTTGGATCTGTCGGCGAGGATGAGCTTCTTCGAGCCTCCGCCTCCCCCGCCCGAGCCTCCGCAGGCAAGCGCGCCTGCACCGGAATGGATCGGGCCGCCGGAGAACGTGCTGCCCGCCTCGTTCCCACTCGACCTCGTGCTGGCGCGAACCGGCGAGCTCGCATTGTTCGTCCGTTCCGGTCGTGCATATCCGCATGGGTTCGAGTTCACGTTCGGTCTCCGCACGCGACGGTCACGTGAACAGCGCGCAGAAGATCCGATGATGGGCTGGCATGCGGCGCGGCGCGGGCAGTTCGACGACTCGATGCTTCGCTTCGGCATCGCTTTTGCGGACGGCCGGAAGGCAACGATCTTCGACGGCCGCCCGTGGTGGGGCGATCCCGACAACCCGCCGGCGCCCGAGATCGTCCTGATGCAGAGGGGCGGTGGTGGCGGCGGAACGAGCTGGAACGTCGACTTCTGGGCGTGGCCGCTCCCGCCCGACGGCGAGGTCGAGTTCGTCGCGGAGTGGCCCTCGGAGGGAATCGAGCTGACGCGCGTGTCAATCGACTCCCAGGTCATCCGCGACGCCGCCGCACGTGCCGTGACGCTTTGGCCGGAACGGGCGCCGGGCACCGGCACCTGGACGCGCCGCACCATGTAACAGACTGTTACTAGCGTCGGCGCGCGAGCTCGTACAAGGCGATCGCGCCGGTCGCGGCGACGTTCAGCGACTCGGCTCCCTGGATCGCGATCGTCGCCTCGACGTCGCGCGGAACCGAGGCGTCGAGCCCTTCCCGCTCGGCGCCGAGCAGGAATGCGACGCGGCCGGACAGGTCGACTCGAGCAAGGTCTTCTCCGCCGTGGGCGACGAGCGCCACGCGCTTCGTTGCTTGTAACAGACTGTTACTTGGCTCCCAGGCGCCGAGCGGGACGCGCCAGATCGAGCCGGCGCTCGCGCGCAGCGCCTTCGGGGACGTCGGATCGGCGCAGCCGTCGGAGAGCGCGACCGCGGCGCCGAATGCGTCGGCCGTCCGGATGAGCGTCCCGACGTTGCCGGGGTCCGCGACACGCCACAGCGCGAGCGTCGCGTCGCGCTCTTCCCAACCCGGCAGATCCGAGCGGCGGTAGACCCCGACGACGCGCGGCGGATGCGGCGCGCTCGCGACCTCCGCCAACAGCCGCGGCTCGACGTCCTCGCCGGCGACCAGCAGGTCGACCGGCTCCGCACTCGCAGCGGCGACGGCGTCCTCGCCCTCGACGAAGAAGAGCCCGAGCTTGTCGCGCCAGCGCTTGTCGTGCAGCTTGCGCACGAGCTTCAGCCGCTCATTGTCGCGCGAGACGATCATCGGCCCCAGTCCAGCCACGCACCGTGGAAGTCGAACACCGCCACACGCTCCGGCCGCCCACCGGGGAACCGCTCCACCTCGAGCGCGAAGCCGTCGTCGTCCGGGGCGCGGCCGGTCGTGACGAACACGAGCGGCTCGTGACCCCCGGCCTCGTGCAGCGCGGCGCGCAGGCGCTCGGCGCCGGGTCGGTCGAGGTACATCGTCGACGCCGTCTGGAAGACGACGAGTTGCGCACCCTCGACGCGGTCGCGCAAGAGCGCCGGCAGCGCTGCGACGTAGTCGCCGCGGATCAGCTCCGGTGGGTCGCGCCGCGCGACCTCGATCGCCCGCTGCAGTCGCTCGAGCCGGGCGGTCTGGTCCGGCCAGACGAACGCCTGCAGCATCCGCGCCCCGTCGGCCGTCGTCACGTCGATGGGGCTCAGGTCGACGCCGCGTCGCCGCGCGACCTCGACGCTCCGCGACAACAACTCGGAAGGCGGGGGCATTCGATCGTCCCCGCTCAGCTCGAGCTCGCCGCTCCCCCAGGTCCCGGACGAGTACCGGTACGCGTAGCGATCCCACAGCAGGTTCAGCCCTGCGGACGGGCCGAGCTCGAGCAGGTCGAACGGCCGCCCGTCGTCGAGCGACAGGAACGCAGGGAGCAGTGCCCACGCGCGCTGCACCTCGTTCGTCTGCACCTCCTGCTCCGCGCACCAGCGGCGCAGGAACTGAGCGTGACGCTCGAGCGCGACGTCCAACTGATCCCACGACGCCTCGCCGCCGAGCACGAGGTAGTGCAGCCCGCCGAGCAGGCGCAACGGTAGATCCCATTCGAGGTCGGGTGCGACGCCGCCGACCCGCGGATCTCCCGCGAGCCGACGGCAGACGCGTGCATAGAGCGGCGAGCGGCCGTCGCAATAGACAGCCTGCCGCTCGAAGACCTCGCGCTGTCGCCGCGCGTCTATCTCGGCTACTTCGCCAGCGCGGCCTTCGCCTGCTGCACGATCTCGCCGAACTTCGCCGGATCGGCAATCGCGAGGTCGGCGAGGACCTTGCGATCGAGCTCGACGTTCGCCGCCTTCAGGCCGGCCATGAACTGGTTGTACGACAGCCCGTTCGCGCGCGCGCCGGCGTTGATGCGCATGATCCAGAGCTTGCGGAACTCGCGCTTGCGAACCTTGCGGTCGCGGTACGCGTACGCGAGCGACCGCTCGACCTGCTCTTTCGCGTACGTGTAGTTCGACTTCTTGAGCCCGAAGTAGCCCTTCGCTTCCTCGAGGACCTTACGGCGCTTCTTGCGCGCGTGAACGGAACGCTTGACGCGAGCCATTCGCTACCGCCTCCCAAGGAGCCGCGAGACGGCCTTCGCGTTGGCGCTGTCGACCGGGCGGTCTTTACTGAACTGGCGCTTCTGCTTCGGCGACTTGTTCATCAGCTTGCCCGACATCTGGGCCCGCCTCATCAGCTTCCCCGCCGCCGTCACCTTGAACTTCTTCTTCGATGTTGAGTGTGTCTTCTGTTTCGGCATCTCTCTTCACTCCTGCGTTCTTCGTCGGGCCGAGCACCATCGTCATGTTCCGCCCTTCGAGCAGCGGCTGAGTCTCGATGAGACCGATTTCCTTCACGTCGTCCGCGAGGCGCATCAGCAAGTCACGCCCGCGATCCGGATGCTCGCGCTCGCGGCCCCGGAACATGATCGTGACCTTGACCTTCGCGCGCTGGTTCAAGAACCGCTCGACGTGGCCCTTCTTGGTCTCGTAATCGTGAATCCCGATCTTGGGTCTGAGCTTGATCTCCTTGACGTTGATCTGAGTCTGGTGCTTCCGCGCGAGCTTCGCCTTCTGCTCCAGCTCGTAGCGGTACTTGCCGTAGTCCATCACCCGCGCGACGGGCGGGTCGGCCTGGGCCGCGACTTCGACGAGATCGAGGTTCTTGCCGTACGCATACTCGCGTGCCTCATCCGTCGTCTT
>JAICUZ010000016.1 GCA_025935595.1 Burkholderiales bacterium | reverse complement strand
AGACGCCGAGCAGGATCAGCGGGTTGAGGAGCGACCACAGGACACCGAGCAGCGATCCCTTGTACTTCGCCTGGAAGTCGCGGCGGAAGAGGTTCGAGAACAGCTCGCGGTAGCGAACGAGGTCGGCGTACACCGTCATGGATCGACCAGTCTAGAGCCGCTGAGTACGATCGCCTGCTGTGGTGCCCGGCACAACGGTGAGCGGTCGTCTCTCGCGCCTCACGACCTTGGCTCTCGCCGTTTGGTCAGCCGTCACCGTCGGCGCGGTGGTTCTCCTCGGCGCCGTCCACGTGAGCGACCGCTACGGCGTGAGCGCGGCGTCCGGTGTCTGGATGGGACTCACCGCGGCAGGTCACAGCGGCACCTGGTACCCGGCCGTCTTCTCCCACGGGTTCTACGGAGGGACGCGCTACATGCCGCTGCCGGTTCTGCTCGCGCTCGGCGGCCGGACGGTCTCGGGCGAGTACCTCGTGTCGGCCAAGATCTTGATCTACGCGGTCAACATCGCGCTGTACGCGATCGTCTTCTTTGCCGCGCGGCGGCAGGGCGCACCCCGCACGGTGGCGGCCGCGATCATCGCGACGATCCTGACGAGCTCCGCAGCTTCGTCGACCGTCCTCGGCTTCCGCTGGGACGCGCTCGCGACGGCATTGCAGCTCGGGGCCGTCGCGTTGGTCGCGCGGGAGGGACGATCGCGGAGCACGATCACGGCGGGAGCAATGTGCGGCCTCGCGCTTGCGACCAAGGTGACCTCGTTGTGGGGACCTGCGGCGATCACGGTCGTGCTCCTGCGGCAGCCGCGACGCCTAGCCGGTTTCTGGAGCGCGCTTCTCGCCGCGGCGGCGCTCGTGCTGGGGATCGTCGAGAGCCTGAGCGGCGGCCGGCTGTTTCAGCAGCTGCGCGAGTTCACCTTTGCAGGCAGCGGGCACTCGTCGTTCGCGGAGAGCTTCCACCGCATCTACCAGCTTGGGCTCCGCAACGAGCGATCGCTGCCGCTCTTCCTGCTGCTCGCGCTGGTCGCGCTCGCCGTCGCCGCGGCTGCGAGACGGATCGGCCCCTATGAGCTCGGTCTCGTCTTCAGCGTTCCCATCCTCGTCGTCGTGATGCGCGACTTCGGAGCCTACGAGAACCACCTGATCGACCTGGAGATCCTCAGCGGGCTCACCGTCGCGGGCCTGTGGCGCAGCAGCGGCGGCGTCAACCGGAAGTCGGTCGTGCAGATCGGGGTGCTGGCAATGATGTTCGTCGCCGCAGTGGCCGCAGCGCGGTACACGCTCGTGCCCGACGTGCGCGCCGCCGTGTCGCACGACCTTCGTGGACGACGAGAGGCCAGGTACTCGACCGACCCGACCCCGCGCCTCGTCGCCGATGGGACGTGCACGCTCTACGAGGACGCGTCGATCCCGATCCTCGCGGGTCAGCAGCCCGTGGTCCTCGATGCGTTCATCACGCACCGGCTCCAGACCGAGGATCCGGAGGCACTTCGGCGGCTCCAGCGGCGCGTCGAGACCGGCGCCTTCTCGGCAATCGTCCTGACCGTTCCGCTCTCGAACTTCGGGTGGTTCCAGACGCTCGACTTCGGGACGGCGCTCGCGACCTCGATGCGGTCGCACTACCGGCTCGAGCGGACGCTCCTCGCAAACAGCCTGTACGTCTACACGCCGCGGCAGCCCTCCCGGACGCAGCCGCCGTGCGCCGTCTCGCCGCTCGGGCGCTGGCGCTGAGCCCGACTCGCCGACCGGCGGCCGTGATGCAATCAGTTCAGGTGCTACACACGGGCCTAACACCACCTCGTTACCCTCGACGCCCGTGACCACGCCCATTGCCCTCGTGGGCTTCCCCGCCGCGGCGATCGCCGTCTGGTCGCTCCTCCACTCGCCGGTCGCGCGGCGGCTCGGCTCGGCCCCGGACGCGACCCGCTGGCGCGCGTCCGCAACGCCCCTCGTCGGCGGCATCGGCATCTATACAGGCCTTGCAATCGGGCTCTGGGCGACCGTCGCTGCCGGCCCGCTCACCTACACCACGCAGCTGGGCGGCCTCTTCGCGGGCGCGTCGCTCCTCTTCCTCGCCGGGCTGATCGACGACCTGCGGTCACTTCCGCCGGCCGCCAAGCTCGCAGCCCAGCTCGGCGCCGCCGCGACCGTCCTCGCGACGGGAACGCGCGTCGAGATCGTCTCCTCGCCCTGGATCGCGATCCCGCTCGGCGTCGTCTGGGTGGTCGGGATGACGAACGCCTTCAACCTCCTCGACAACATGGACGGCCTCGCGGGGAGCCTGGCCGTGATCGCGGCCGCGTTCTTCGCCTGCGACGCGTGGCTCCAACATGAGCCGAGACTCGTGCTCGTGCTGGCCGTCGCGCTCGCCGCCGGCCTCCTCGGGTTCCTTCCGTTCAACCTCCGCCCGGGCAAGCGCGCCCTCGTCTGGATGGGCGACAGCGGCTCGCAGGTGATCGGCTTCACCCTCGCCTCGCTGGGCCTTGCCTCGAGCTATACGGTCGCGTCGTCGACGGTCGCCACCCTCGTGTTGCCGATGCTCGTCCTCGCGGTCCCGATCCTCGACACGACACTCGTCACCGTCGTCCGCCTGCTCGAGGGCCGTCCCGTCTCGCAGGGTGGGCGCGACCACAGCTCACACCGGCTCGTCTCGCTCGGCGTCTCGGAGACCGGTGCCGTCGTCCTGCTCGCGCTCGTGTCGACCGCGCTCGGCGCGACGAGCCTCGCGTACGAGGCGTTCGGAAACGGACGGGTGGCGACGATCGGCGTCCTCGTCAGCTTCGCGCTGCTCGTTCAGTTCGGGAGCTTCCTCGCCGACCTCGGCCGCCAGGGCGCGCCGCGGCGCTCGCTGATCTATACGCGCCGGTTGGCGGAGGTCGTCGTCGACGGCGCGCTCGTCTCGGCGTCGTTCCTCGCCGCGTACCTCTTGCGCTTCAACGGAGTCGGCACACCCAATCAGCGGCACTACTTCCTACTGACACTGCCGGTGCTTCTCCTCTCCAGGTACATCGCACTGCTCGCGTTCGGCATGTATGCCGGCGTGTGGCGCTATGCGAGCGCGCGCGACGCGCTTCGAGCGAGCGCGGCAGTGGTCGTGTCGGAGGTGGCGGCCGTGGGTGTCATCGCGATCACGCAGGGCCCACCCGGCGACTTCTCGCGCAGCGTGTTCGTGATCGACGTGCTCGTCTGCACGGTCGCAATCGTTGCAGCGCGCTTCGCCGAACGCGCGATCGTGCTTCTCGTGGAGATCGCCCGCGGTCACCGCGTCCGGCGTGTGCTGATCGTCGGTGCTGGGAGGACCGGGCGGAGCCTCCTCCGTGAGCTCCGCGAGACGCCGGGCGAACGGGTGGTGGGGTTCGTCGACGACGCACCCGGGCTCCGCGGCCGCCGGATCAACGGCACCAAGGTGATCGCGTCGCTCGCGACCATCGATCGGGCGCTCGAGCGCTCGCACCCGGACGTCGTATTCGTCACGATCCCGAACGCGCCGCACGAACGTCTGCACCCCGTCGTGACGGCGTGCGCCCGCCGCGAGACCGATTGCCGGTTCGTGCGCCGCGACGTGGACCTCGACCCGCATGTGATCCTCACTCCCTCGTGACACAGGGCACGTCGCGCCTCGACCGGCTGGTCGCGGCCTATCCGTTGCTGCTCGCCTACCTGCTGCTGCTCATCCTCTACGCGTGGCAGACGACGAAGCACTCGACACCATGGCTGTTCACCGACGAGCTTCAGTGGGCGGAGGAGTCGCGCGCGATCGCCCACCACGGCGTGGAGCAGCTTCGCGGCCAGCGCGTCCCCTTCGACTCGCTGTACGCCTATGTGATCGCGCCTGCCTGGTGGGCGGGCGACACCTCGAGCGGATACGCGGCCGCCAAGTACGTGAACGCGATCGTGATGACCGCGTCGCTGTTCCCGGGGTACGCGCTCGCCCGGCTGTTCGTGCCGCGACTGCCGGCGATCGCGTGCGGCATCGCCACTGCGGCCATCCCGTCGGTCGTCTACGTCGGGCTCCTGATCCCCGAGACGCTTGCCTATCCCTGGTCGACGCTCGTGCTCTGGCTGGTCGCGCGCGCCCTGCTCCGCCCCGGCCGCGGGACCGTCGTGACGGCGCTCGCCGGGCTTGCAGTCGCGCCGGCGATCAGAGGCGAGCTCGCCGTCCTCGTCCTCACGGCGACCGTCGGTGTCGCAGTCATGGCTGTGACGAGCGCGCGCGGCCGCGCAACGATCAAGGGCTGGAACCTGCGTGAACGCGTCGGCGCGGTCATCCTGCTGGTCGGGGCCGCGATCGCGCTCGGTGCGTTGGGCAATCACCATTCCACCTCGTGGCAGGTTGGCACGCACTTCCACCATCGCCTGTTCACCTACGGGCTGTGGGCGATCGGGGCGTTCACGATCGGCATCGGGATCCTCCCTGTCGTCGTCACGGTCGCCTGGCTACTCGGCGATCGCTTCGGCACGCGGGAGGACCGGGCGCTCTGGGGGATGCTCGCCGGCGCGGCGATCGCGTTTTGTGGCTACACGGCCGTGAAGGCGTCCTACCTCTCCACGAACTTCGCGATCCGGGTCGAGGAGCGAAACCTCATCTACCTCGCCCCGATCGCGTTCGCAGTCGTCGCCCGCTGGGCCGTGACTGCACGAACGCGGCTCATGCCCCTCGCTCTCGCAACCGCGGCGTGCTGGTACCTGCTCGACACGACGCCGTATCACAACAACGAGCACTTCTACTCGGATGCGCCCGGCCTGTCGGTGCTGCAATGGCTGAACCAGAAGATCTACTTCACGACGACGGACGCGAGACGCCTGCTCTTCGGGATCCTCGCCGGCACCGTCGTCGTGCTCCTGCTGCGAGAGCTCGCGCGTAGACACCGGCTCGCGAACCGCGCGGCGGTTCCGGCAGGCGTCCTCCTCGCGGTCGCAGCGATCGGATGGAACCTGTGGGGTGAGATCGCCGCCTCGTCGGCGTCGAGCCAGTTCTCCGACGCGCAGCGTGGCATCCTCCCGACGCCGCCGGACTGGATCGACAACGCGACCGGCCGCTCACCCGCCATCTACTTCGGGCAGTCGATGGCGGGGTCGAACGCGTTCTGGTCGCTCGAGTTCTGGAACCAGTCGATCACGGAGGTGTGGTCGACGGATGCCTCCGCGCCGGGCCCCGGCGCGGTCCGCACGCCGAACTTCCTGGACACGACCGGCGCCGTCGATCCGCAGCTTCCCGTCGACTGGATCGTCGCCCAGCCTGGGATCGAGCCGGTCGGCACGAAGACGGCGCCGGTGGGCGGCCTGCGCCTCTACCGCGTGCCGCACCCGATCCGTCTCGCGGACGCGTACGGCGGCCTCAGCACCGACGCCAATTGGATGTCGACGTCGGCGTTCTACTACCGCTTCACGTCGGCGGGGACGAGGCCCGGCGTCGCCGTCGTTCAACTCTCCCGCGGCGCCGCGTGCGGCGACTTCGCGCCGTCGCGGATCACGATCAGGCTGTCGTCCCTCGCGATCGACGCGGACGGTCAGCCGGTCGCGCAGCGCGCGCTCGCGGTCCGGCACGTACTGCTCCACTCGAGCCCGTGCGAGACGAAGACGGTTCGCATCCCGGCCCGCGCGCCGTACCGCATCGACCTCTCCGCAGCCGGGACGTTCCAGCCATCCCAGTTCGACCAGCGTCAGCTGTCGGCGCAGGTCACGTTCGCATTCGAGCCCGGGAAGCAGCGATGAGCCGCTCCGGGTGCTTCCGCACGAAGCGCAGGATGCCTCGCCAGTGCCACAGCGTTCGCCTCGTCAGGAGCCGGCGGTCGGTCACGGCCCGATGCTCGTGCTCGACGACCGCGCCCGGGACGTACCAGACCGACCAGCCGGCCCGCCACGCGCGGTAACACAGGTCGATGTCTTCGCCGTAGAGGAAGAACCCCTCGTCGAAGCCGCCGAGCTCCGCCAGCATCGCGCGCCGCAACATGAGAAACCCGCCCAGCATCCAGTCGGTCTCCACCGGCTCGTCCGGGTGCTCGTCGAGGTGATAGTGCCGGCGCTGGAGCCGGTAGGGATCGAACACGAGCCGGAGCGGCGTCCGCCGAACGAGCGTCCCGAGCACCGTCGGAAACCGGCGCCGGGACGGCTGAAGCGTGCCGTCGGGATACACCATCGCCGGCCCCGCGACACCCGCGCGCGGCTCCGCTTCGAGGAACATCCGTAACGCGTCGATCGCACCCGGCGCCGGGATCGCGTCGGGGTTGACCGAGCAGACGAGCTCCGCGGTGGTCGCGGCGACGCCGCGGTTGACGTTCGCGCCGAACCCGAGCGGCACGTCGTTCACGATCAGCCGCACGCCCGGCGGGACGAGGCCGATGCTCCCTGGGACGTTCGCGACGACGACGAGCTCGTCGACCTGCCGCGCAAGCACGGGGAGCAGACGCTCTACATCGTGCGCGTCGCCGTGCGAGACGACAACCGCCGCAACCCTCATCCGCGGAGTACCTCGTCGTAGACGGCGACCGTGCGCCGGGCGGTCTCCTCCCATGAGTACCGTCGCGCCCGCTCGAGCCCCGCGGCTGCGAGACGCGGCCGCTCGGCGAGCGCGCGCGTGATCGCCTCAGCGAGGCCGGCGCGGCTCGCGTACACGGCCGCGTCACCCGCCACTTCGCGAACGGCGGCGTCGTCGGTGGCGACCACCGGTATCCCGCTGGCCATGGCTTCGAGCACGGGCAGGCCGAAGCCCTCGTACCTCGACGGGAAGACGAGCACCGCCGCCTCGCGATAAAGGCGCGCAAGCTCGTCGCCGTCGACGTAGCCGCGGAGATCGGCTCCTTGGCGCCGTAGCTCCCGCGCGAGCTCCGGCTCCTTCTCCGGCCCCGCGACGACGAGCGCGATGCCGGCGGCGGATGCAGCCGTGAGCGCGGCGAGCGGGTCCTTGCGCCGCTGGATCGCCCCGACGAAGAGCGCATACCCACCGGGCGCCCCGCCGGGCGCGAAGCGGGGATCGACGCCGTTCGGCGTCACGACGATCTTCTCTCGCGGGATCCGGTAGAGCTCCTCGAGATCCTGCCTCGTGCGCTCGGACACTGTGAGTACGCGCTGCGCGCGGCGCGCGGACCTCGGCACGAGGGTGCGAAACACGAGCCGGTCGACGCGACCCATCAGCTCGCGGTCGCGCTCGAACGAGAGGTCGTGGACGGTGACGACGGCACGCCCGCGGTGGGAGAGCGGCAGGACGTGCTGGAAGTGGATGAGCGCCGGTCGCAACCGCCGAAGTGCGCGCGGGACGCCGACCGCCATGCGAGTCTCCTGCAGTCGCGCGTCGAGACGATAGGGCTCGATGCCGTCGGGGACGAGATCCGGGCGGCGCGTGAGTGCGACGATTCGAAGGTCGCCGCGGAGACGGCCGAGCTCACGGAGGAGGTTCGCGACGTGCGTCTCGTCACCCGTCCGTCGCCGGCCGAGGACGTCGGCGTCGAAGACGACGAGACGGCTCATCCGACCGCCGCCCGATAGCAGTCGAGGACGGCGTCGGCAGTCGCGTTCCAGCCGAAGTCCACGGCCCGTCCGAAGCCGGCGATCCGAAGCTCGCCGCGCCGCGCGAGCGCCCGCTCGATACCGTTCGCGATCGACCCGACATCCAACGGATCGACGAGCTCGGCGGCGCCCGCGGCCACCTCAGCCATCGCGCTGTCCTTGCTCGTGACGACGGGAGTGCCGCACAGCATCGCTTCCAGTACGGGGATGCCAAACCCCTCCCACAGCGACGGATAGGCGAGGCAGAGCGCGCCCCGCAGCAACGCGGCGAGAGCGGCGTCGGACGGCCGGCCGAGCCAACGGACATGACGGGCGTCCACGTCGACGCCGCCCCATCCGCGCGCGCCCGCGATCCGCAACTCGAGCCCGAGGCGGCCGGTCGCCTCGATCAGGCGGGACAGGTTCTTCCGCGGCTCGAGCGTGCCGACCGCGAGGACGTAGTCACCCTCGGCCGCCGGCCCGTCCGGCGTGAACACCGATTCGTCCGCCGCGTTGTAGGCGACGTCGATCCGCTCCTCGGGGACGCCGGCGACCGCAGCCACGTCGCGCCTCGTGAACTCGGAGACCGCGAGCACGCGCGTCGCGCGTCGCAGCACGGTGCGAAGCAGGGTTCGCGCGTACAACCGCGTCCACGCGGTGAAAAGCTCCGGGAATCGGACCGCGGCGAGGTCGTGGACCGTGACGACGACGGGCACGCCCGCGCGCAACGGCCCGCGGAACGTCGTGCAGTGCAGGACATCGAGCCGTCGAGCCGCGAGCGGCAGTCCGACCGGATACCAGGCGACGTCGCGTACGGCTGCAATCGCGCGGCCGGGGCCGCCCCAGGCGAGCTCGCAGAGCTCGACTCCATCTCGCCGCCGCAGTTCGTCCCGTACGCCGCGCACGTACCGCGCCGTCCCGGCGTTGTCTACGGCGAGTGGGGCGACGTCGAAGCCGACTTTCACGCGGCCGCCTTCCACGCGGCGAGCATCGTCTCGCCGACACGCCGCCAGCCGAACCGGCGGGCGTGCTCGAGCCCGCGCGGGATCAGCTCGAGCCGTCGTTCGTCGGCTTCGACGAGCGCGTCCGCCCAGGCGCGTGGATCGTCGGGATCGGCGCGGAGCGCCGCGTCGCCGGCGGCCTCGTCCAGCGACGGATGCGACGACGCGACGACCGGAACGCCGCTCGCCATCGCCTCGACGATCGGGATCCCGAAGCCCTCGAAGCGCGAGGGATACGCGACGACCGCGGCGCCGCGGTACAGCGCCGCAAGCTCGTCGTCCCCGGGCCGTCCGAGCCGCACGATGCCGGACGCGTCGAGCGCCGGCTGCTCGCCCCAGCCCGCGGCACCGGCCACCCCGAGGCGAAACCGGCCGGCGAGCAACCGGTGCGACTCCACCAGGACCCGCAGGTTCTTGCGCGGCTCGAGGGTCGCGACGGTGAGGACGTACGCACCGCCGAGATCAGCACGCCTGCCGTCGACCGCGAACGTCGCGGCGACGCCGGGAGGTGCTACGTGAACGCGCGAGGAATCGATGCCGAGTGTGGCCACGACGTCACGTCCCGTGTACGCGGAGTTGACGAACACCGTGTCGCAGCTTCGCGCGTCACGGTATTTCGCCGCATGCATCGAGTAGGTGCGCGCGGTCACCCACTCCCGATGATGGAGCGGAACAAGGTCGTGGATCACGGTCGAGCGCAGCCCGGCGCGCTGCGGCGGGAACATCCAGTCGGAGTAGTGGAGGACGTCGACCGGCCCAAGGAAGCGCTCGACGGCCGGCCGGCCGGCACGGCTCCACGCCTGCCGCCAATGGTGCGCGAACGGCAGGAGGCGAAGCCGGAGGGTCACGGGCAGCCCCGCGAGGAGCTGAGGGATGCGGTGCTTCCCTTCCGGGCTCGTCGGTGCGAAGCAGACGATCTCGTCCTCCGGCGCCACGGCCTCGACGAGCCCGGCGAGGGAGCCGCGGATGTAGTTCCCGATCCCTGTCGGCTCGTGCGAGAGCGGGCTGACGTCGAACGCGATCCTCACGAGCTGCGGAAGGAGACGAAGCGGATGCCAAGCCGGCGCGTGTCCGTGCTGCCGGGGATGACGCGAGCGGGGATCCGGGTGTGCGCAACGCGAAAGCGAACGGTGCACGCGCCGTGCGGCCCACGCTCCAGCGGCACGCGCAGCACCTGCTCGTGGAAGCGGCCGACGATCGCAGTCGCGACGTGCCGCCCGCCGACGTACGCGGTGACGAGCTGGAATGTCCGGAAGAGGTGGGCATCGCTCCCGAGCGTGACCGACAGCGCTCCTCCGTTGCAATCGAACTTCCGGTACATCGCCTCGGGGCCGGACCACGTATCGGGGTAGTCGATTCCCGTCGTCACGTGCTCGGCGCGCAGCGGGCCGTCGACACGCAGGAGGACGAGGCCCTTCTTCGCGTCGGCGCCGATCGTGCGCCCGACGACCGAGAGGCTCGTGTCCGCGAGGACGTCGCGGACGCGAACCTGCTTTCCGGCCGCGAGATACTCGCCGGTGTCGCGGTTCACCGCGATCGGCGTCTGTGCGAGACCGCCCGGCAGCGGGCCGTTCGTCGTGTAGATCGCGCCGACGGCGCGGTTGAAGAACTCGTTCTCGTTCGCGGTCAGGCGATCGGTTGCGCCGGTCCAGATCACCGACACGCGCGAAGAGTCGCTCGACCCCACAAGCGCAGTGATCCAGTCGCGGTCGGGTCTCGTGATCCCCTGGAAGACGGCCCCGATCGAGGCGCGCTGCGTGCGGCTGTCGACCGGTTGGACTGCGAGCAACGAGACCGCGAACGGAACGAGCACGAGCACGAGGGCGGCGCGGCGCGGAACGAGAAGCGCGGCGGCGACAAAGACGAGCGCCGCCGCGGCGACGACCCAGCGGACGTCCTCTGCGTGAATCGCGAACCACTCTGCGACCGACCACAACATCAGCACGCCGAACGTGTCGGACGTTGCCGACACGTCGATGAAGCGCTCGTAGGGAATCGCTCCGGCGAGCACGACCGTGACCACGCCGGCGACCGGCGTCACGATGCGCGGCCGCGGCAGCCCTCGCTCGATCCAGACCACGAGACAGGTGAAGAGGAGCGGCGCGACGTAGAACAGATTTCGCTCTTCGATGCGCAGCACTCCCGGCTGCGTTGCGAACGCCGCGACCTCGACACCGACCCAGGCGACGGCCGACAGCGTGACCGCGACGATCGTGCGCTCCCGGGATTGGAGCGACCGTCCGGTGCCGAGAAGCACGAGCAGCGCAAGGACCGGGAGGACGCCGACGTAGAGGTCGAGCTCGGCGAGGTGCCAGAGCAGCCAGTGGGCGACCGTCGCCGGCTGGTAGCTCGAATGCGTGGCCGAGGCATAGGCGCCAAGGAGCGACCGGACGCCGCGGCCGCGAAGAAGCTGCGCCGCGACGACCGCGGCGCCGCAGGCCACGACGACGCCGTAGAGGAGCCGCTGCGAGAGGAGCGGCCGGCGGTCGCGTGCGAGCAGCGACGACACGACCGGCGCGGTGAGCGCGGCGGGAAGCAACGCCACCGCCTGCGCCCGGGTCTCGTAGGCGACGAGCAGCGCGCCGAGGAACGCGGCGACCGTGAGCAGGCCGGGCCGATCGAGCGCGACGACGAGCGCCAGCACGCAGAACAGGAAGATCGGATAGAAGGCGTTCTCGGTCATGATCGTTCCGGCGTAGAACGTCGAGGGCACCGCGATCGTGAGTACCGCGACGACGAGCGCGCCACGTTGTGACACGGCCCGTCGCGCGAGCAGGTACGCCGGGACCGCGGCGAGCGACATGAGCAGCGAGTTGATCACCTTGATCGCCGCATAGACGGTCGGGATCGACCGGAAGAGCGCGTACGCCGGGCTGATCAGCAGCGGATAGACGATGCCGTAGCCGGTCGTCGGCGACTCGCGAACGGCGAAGTGCCCCGTTGACGCGAAGCTCTTCGCGAGCTCCGAATAGACGATCTCGTCGATCATGATCCACGGACCGACCATGTGGCGCGCAAACGCGAACCGGACGGCCCACGAACAGAGCACGAGCGCGACCAGCCACGACCACGCCGGCGCGGCTGACAGTCTCTTAGGGACCCTCGTAACCACCGATCCCGATCTCGCGCAGCCGCGCGGCGACCACCGCGACGTCGGTGATGCCGGCCTCCGCGGCCGCCTCTGCGACCCGCCACAGAACCGCGTCGTCGACGGCGTCTCCGCCGGCGGCGACCTCGAGCGCCTCGACGTACCTGTCCGCGACGACGTCGAGATCGTGCTCTTGCGTGACGAACCCGCGCGCCGCCGACCCGAGCTCGGCCGCGTGGTCGCTTGCGAATGCGAGTGCTGCCCGCAGCGTCGCCACCTCGTGCTCGTCGACGGGCACCTTCAACACGGCGCCGTCCGGCAATTCGTGGAACCAGCCGACGTCGGACACGACGAGCGGCTTCCCGAGCGACAGCGCGCGGATCACAGAGCCCGACGTCTCTCCCATCGTCGGGTAGCGGAGGTTCACGAGCACGTCGCACGCCGCCATCAACGACCAGAGACGGTCCTCCGGGACGTAGTCGAGGCGGATCACGCCCTCCGTGAGCCCGAGCCGCTCGAGCCGGCGCGCGACGTCGAAGCGCTCGCCGGCAGCGCCAACCAGCAGGAGCCGCGCACCCGGACGGTCACGCCTGAACGCTGCGAACGCGTGCAGCAGCTCCGGGATCCGCTTGTTCATGTTCAGGAAGCCGAAGCACCCGACGAGCGGGTCGCCGCGCACGTCGCCGGCGGCGGTCACCTTGCCCATCGGCCACACGGGGTGCGGGATCCGCCAGAGGCGGCCGCGGTAGCCGGCGGCGCGCGCCCGCTCGCCGACATAGCGCGAATGGACGACCAGGCCGCGCGCGTGCTCGAGGACCGTTCCCGCGAGCGGGAACCGCTCCGGCTGCGTCTCCCAGAGCAGCGGCAGCAGGTTGTCGAGCACGCCGAGGCCGAGCAGCCGCCCGGCGACGCCGAGCTCGCGCTCCATCGCATCGAGATAGCCGCGCCCGTCGCCGCGCCCGATCGTGATCCCCGCGATGAGATGGTGCAACACGTACTCGTGCAGCACGACGACGCCCGGCCGGTCGCGCAGGGCATCGACGATCCACCCGTGCGCGTCCGGATCGTTGCCGACGTGGTAGAGCGCGATGTCGGCGCTCGGACCGCGCTTCCCCGGCTTCGCGACGACGACATCGAGCCGCTCGCGCAGCGCGGGCAAAAGGAGCGACGAGTAATCGGCGATCCCGGACCGCGACGGCTGCAGCGGCGAGTAGTAGGCGACCTTCACTCGAGCAAGGCGTCGACGCAGGCAGCCCACGTGACGCGCTCCGCCACGGCGCGGCCGGCGCGCCCCCACGTCTTCGCCTCGTCGGCGTGCGCCGCGAGGTACGCGCACGCCTGCACGATCGCGTCGGGGTCGGGCTCGACGACCGCGCCGGTCTCGCGGTCGTGCACGACCTCGAGCGGCCCGCCCGCGTCGGATGCCGTGACCACGGGCTTCGCCGAGAGGAACGCTTCGTACGGGACCATCCCGAAGTCCTCGTCGACCGGCGCGTAGAACACGGCGAGACAGCGTGCGTAGAGATCCACGAGCTCGTCCCCGTCGACGCGCCCGAGGAACGTGACCTGCCCGTTGAGCCCGGCGGCGAGCTGCTCCAGCCGATCCCGGTCGGGGCCCTCGCCCGCGATCACGACCCGGAGTGCCGGCTCGCGCTTCGCGGCCTCGACGAGGAGGTCGATCCGCTTCGCGCGGTCGAGCCGGTTCACCGAGAGGACGTAGCCCTCGGGCTCGTCCTCGCGGTACGGGAGTGCCTGGGGTGGATGGGGAAGCACCTCGGCCTCGATCCCGTTGAAACGCAGCAGGCGATCGGCGACGTTGCGCGACGTTGCAAATACCTTGCGCGCCTCGCCAAGCGCAACCGCGTCGAGCCGCTCGATCGCCCGGCGCGTCGCACGGCCGGCGGGCGACTCGTCGAACTGCCCAAGCTCGGTGCGGTCGTAGTCGTACGCCTGCCTGAACTGGTGCAGCACCCACGCCACCTTGTTCGGATGGCGCACGCAGTACGCCGGGAACTTCGTCGCGATCACGCGATCGACCGGCCGGCCGGCCGCCTCGGTCAGGTCGACGAGCCGCCACAGGAACGCCTGGTCGAGGACGCGCGTGCCCGGATACCACTTGAACGGAATGCTGACGAGCTCGGCCTCGTGCCCGCGGGCGCGCAAGGCGCCGACGAGGTCGTCGGCCATCAGCTCCGCACCGCCGTGCACGAACGGCACCTGCGGCGCCGCGACGACGATCCTCATTGCCGCTCGAGCCGCGTGACGCGCTCGTCGAGATCGTCGATCAGCTTGAGGATCGCATCGTTGAACGCACGCTGGTCGGCGAACGCGGGCTCCACATACCAGCGCATGAGACGACGGAGCACCGACTTGAGCGGACCGCCCTTGCCGACGATCGGACGCTCGGCCGAGATCGGCCACAACCGCTCGGCCTGGTCGCGCACGGAGAGACGCACGTGCGCCGGCGAGACGTCGTCGCCGCGCGGCCCGGCCGCCCGAAGCTCCTCCTTCAGCCGCGCGAAGAGCGCGGCCACGTCCGTCGGCTCGTCGGTCACTCCGCGGGAGTCTAAAGACGCCGGATTACGGCTCTGTTAGAGGCCTCTAAGCGGGCCGCGAGTACGATCGCCCGCGTGAGCGTGATCGCGATCCCGCTGCTCACGCTCGTGCCGGGCCGGCTCGGCGGCAGCGAGACCTATGTGCGCGAGCTGCTGCGCGGCCTCGGGCGTGTCGGCACACATCCCTACCGGATCGTGCTGCCGCCGGTGGCGCCGGACCGGGCCGAGGGGCTCCCGTCCGTGAGCGCGCGCGAGTTCCGGCGTGCGCGGTCGACGTTCGAGCGTCTTGGTGCGTTGACGCTTGCGGGCGCGCGCCCGGGACCGCTGCGGGCATATCTCGCCGGTGCGGACGTCGTCCACTTCCCGCTCACGATCGAGCTGCCGCGCACATCACTCGCAACGGTGGTGACCCTGCACGACGTGCAGCACCTCGATCTTCCCGAGATGTTCTCGCGCGCCGAGCGCGCGTTTCGCGCCGTGTACTGGCACCGTTCGCTGCGGCGCGCCGCGCGCGTCATCGCGGTCAGCGAGTTCGCCGCCGAGCGCGCCGTCTCGACCCTCCGGCTCGACCCGAGCCGCATTCGCGTCATACCGCTCGGGGTCGACCGCGAGCACCTCCGTCCTGGCGACGGGCCGCGCGAGCCGTTCCTCCTCTACCCGGCGCGGCCATGGAAGCACAAGAACCACGAGCGCCTGTTCGAGGCGTTCGCGCTCCTCAGGCGCGAGCGGCCGGAGCTGCGGCTCGTCCTCACCGGCGGCGGCGACTTCTCGAATCTGCCGGCGGGAGTCGAGTCACGCGGGCACGTCGCCGCCGACGAGGTCGCGTCGCTCATGCGGCGGGCATCGGCGCTCGTCTTCCCGTCGCTGTACGAGGGCTTCGGCCTGCCGCCGATCGAGGCGATGGCCTGCGGGTGCCCCGTCGCCTGTTCGAACGCGGCGGCGCTCCCGGAGACGGTCGGCGGTGCGGCACGCCTCTTCGACCCGCGCGATCCGCACGCGATCGCCGACGCCGTCCGCGGGGTGCTCGACGATCCGGCGCCGTGGGTCGAGCGCGGGCTCGCGCGGGCGGCGCGGTTCTCGTGGGACGCGACGGCGCGCGCGACGGACGCCGTCTACGCCGAGCTCAGCACCCGTTCGTAGGCGGCGGCGTAGCGCGCCGCGGCCGCCTCGACGGAATACGTCGCGACGAGCTCGCCGTGGTCCTCGCGCCCCGGCGGGGCGGCAGTCAACTCGCCGAGCCGGCGTGCGAGCGCCTCCCAGTCGCCCGGCGGGAACAGTCGGCCGTTGCCTTGCAGCACCTCGGGGATCGCGCCGGACGACGCCGCCACGATCGGCAGGCCCGACGCCGCCGCCTCGGCGAGCACCATCCCGAACTGCTCCTCCCACACGGGCGTCGGCAGGCTCGCGAGAACGAAGCACGATGCGGCGGCGAACACCGCCGGCATGTCGGTGTAGGCGACCGAGGCCCGCCACTCGACGGCGCCCTCGAGCCCGAGCTCGCGCGCGTGCTCGCGCAACCGTCGTTCCTCCGGGCCGCGGCCGACGACCATGCCGCGGACGTCCTGCCCGTCGCGACGCAGCCAGGCAAGGGCGCGCAAGACATCCTGGTGCCCCTTCTCCCAGACGAGCCGCCCGGCGCTCAGCACGAGGTGGCTCTCGGGCGGCTCCGTCGTGCGGAAGCGAGCTCCGTCGACGCCGGGGGGCGCGACGACGCACCGCTCGGGGGCCGCGCCCTCCAGCAGAAGCATCCGTCTCGCCCGCTCGGTCACCGGCAGGAACAGATCGACCTGCGGGATCGTCTCCCGCCGCTGCCGACGGCCGCGAAAGCGCCGGTACGCGCCGACGAACGGAATCGTCTCCCACACAGTCAGCACGAGCTTGAAGGCGAGCGGGTCGCGAAGGAGCGCGGGGCCGTGGCTGTACGGCACACCGATCTCCGCAGCATGGACGATGTCGGCCCCGCGCAGCTTCCCCTCGAGCCCGAGGTAGCGGTCGCCGAGAGCGAGCGCTGCGACGTCGCCGGCACGACCGCCCGGAAGCCGGTCACGCAGCGCGGCCACCCGGTCAACCGGAAGCGCGAGGCTCGAGACGTCGAAGGCGTTCGAGCCGGTGACGAGGACGCGGACGTCGAAGCGATCCGTGAGCAGTTCCCACGGGCGCAAGTCCCACGGATTCGCCGCGTGACCGCGCAGGAGGACGACGCGCGGCTTCGTCATCGCCGGAGGAACGCGTGCAGCAGCTCGCGGGGGACGGCGCCGATCGCGAGGGCGAGCGCGGCGAAGACGCCCAGGGAGCCGACGAGCCGTGCCTCCCACGGCATCGGCAGCGCAAGGACCGCGAAGGCAGGCAGCGACGCGGCGACGACCCGCGGTGTCAGCCCGAGTGCGGGAGCGACGGACGCCGGCACCCGGCGAAGGGCGATGTACACGAACAGGGCGAGCGATGTCTCGCCGATCACCGCGGCAACAGCGCCGCCGCGCGCGCCCGCCGTGGGGATCAGGATCGCTCCCGCGACGATCACGATCGCGAGCGCACCCCCGTTCGCCCAGGCGAGCGCCGCCTGCCGCCGGACCGCGAGCAAGCCGAGCTGCCACGTCTGCCCGACGAAGACCGCGATCAGCGCGAACACCTGGATCTGCAGCACCGGCGCGGCGCCGCGGTATTCGCGCCCGCCGAGAAACGGGATCAGCACCGGCGCGAGCGCGACGATCGCCAGGACGAACGCGACCCCACCGGCGAGCGCCACCTCGGTCATCCGCTGCAGACCGAAGCGCAGGCGCTCGCCGTCGTCACGGCCGGCTACCGACAGCAGCGGCAGCGCCGAAGAGAGCACGAGCAGCGGCAGCGAGAAGAGCACCGCGAAGACCTGGAACGAGGTCGCATAGAGACCCGTCTCGACCTTCGACGCAAGCAGCGAGGTCATGATCATGATCACCCGGAAATAGACGACGTTCATCGTCAACGCCACGGCGAGCGGCAACGCCTCGCGGACCAGCGACGCGACGATCCGGCGGTCGTATCCGGGCCGGAGCCCGCGCCCGACGGGGACGGCGAGCGGCGTCAGGAGCACGATCGCGAGCCCCACCGGGATCTGGACGGCGAGGAACGGCAGGAGCGACAGCCCCGCGCCGACGAAGACGGCGACGAAGACGAACGTCAGCATCGTCTTCAGCACCTCGAAGACGGTCACGATGCCGAGCCGGAGGTCGACCGTGAGCGGCGCCATCATCGTCGCCTGCGTGTTGACGAGCAGCACGCCGACGCCGCCGAGCAGGGTGCCCCAGAACATCGTCCGGTCGTAGGCGAGGAACGCGAAGACCGCGGCAGCGACGATGCCGAGCGGCGTTATCGCGAGCCGGAGCGTCACGAGGTTGCGCAGGAGACGCGGTCGCTCGGCCGGGGCGGCGAGCGCGAGCTCGCGCGCGCCGACGGCGGTGAGCCCCGCGTCGCTGACGCCGCTGATCACACCGAGCAGTGCGCCGACGGTGCCGTACCGGCCGAAGTCGACCCGACCGAGGTGGCGGAGGAGGAGCACGGCCGTGCCGGCGGCGACGAGGGTGCCGGCGGCGTACCCGAGACCGCGCACGGCGCCGCCCCGGACGACCCGGCCGCCCGCCTCCGGCGTCGCGAGCACGTCGAGCTCGGTCTCGGAGGTCCCCACCACCCTCTATGGTGCACGAGATACATGCGCGCAACCGTCGTCATCCCGACGCTGAACGCGCGCACCCTCCTCACCGAGACGCTCGAGCACCTCGAGGGACAGACCGTCGAGCACGACACCGTGGTCGTCGACAACGCATCGAGCGACGGGACCGCAGACTGGCTGGGCGAGCGGTTCCCGCGCGTTCGTGTCGTGCCTCTCCGGGCGAATCTCGGGTTCGGCCGGGCCGTGAACCGCGGCGTCGAGGAGGTGACGACGGACGTGGTCGTCCTCCTGAACAACGACGTGCTCTGTCCACCGGCGTTTCTCGAGGCGCTGCTCGCTCCGTTCGCCGATCCGGGCGTGCACATGGTGGCGGGAGTGCTGCTGCAACACGACCGCCCGCACCTCGTCGACTCGGCCGGGATCGAGCTCGACCGAACACTCCGGTCGTGGGACGCCCTCTGGAACCGGCCGGTGGAGGAGCTCGCCGGAGCGCACGCTCCGGTCGGCCCGTGCGGTGGAGCGGCTGCCTACCGGACCGACGCCTTCAGAGAGGTCGGCGGCTTCGACGATGCGTTCTTCGCCTACTGGGAGGACGTCGACCTCGCCCTTCGACTGCGTCTCGCCGGCCGGTCCTGCGTGCGCGCCGCCGCCGCGCGAGCCCTGCACAAGCACGGGCAGACGGTCGGCGCCGCCTCGCCGCGACAACGAGAGCTCGAGGCGTTCGGCCGCGGCTACGTCCTCGCCCGGTATCGCGTTGCGCGCCGCAGCCTCGCGCTGCGGACCGCAGTCGCCCTCCTCGACTGGCCGGTGCTCCTCGTCCATCTGCTCCTCCGCCGAGAGGCGGCGCCGATTCGCGAGCGACGACGCGGCACGCGGGAGGGTCTCGCGCAGGAACCGTTACGGGCTCCGTTCGAGCTGGCGACCGTGTCGGTCGCGGAGGCGCTGCGACGACAGGCGGACCTGGTCCGGCTGCGCGCGACGGGTGCGCTGCCAACGCACTTCGACCAGTCCGAGCCCGGCGTCGGGTGACGCTACGAGGCGCGTGCGAGCGCCCACCATTGGTGGACGAGGAACTCCGCGCTCCGGCCGCCGGTCAGGTGCTCGGCGAGCCGGCCGGCGCGCGTCAGGGGTGCGTGCCCGCCGCGCTCGACCCGCCACCCGGCTCCGCCGACGAGCGCGACAAGATCGCGCGGCGTCAGCCAGCGGAGGTGTGTCTCGTCGCGGTGACCCGATTCGGTGTATCCGAACGTCCCCTTGAGGACGAGGTCGCGAACGAGTGACCAGTGCCGTGCATTGGGAACGGAGACATGGAGCAGCGCACCCGGCGCGGCAACCTCGCGTACGCGTCGCAGGACAGCGCCTGGATCGACGAGATGCTCGAGCACGTCGTAGGCGAGGATCACGTCGAACTGCCCGTCGACGCGACCGAGCACCTCCTCGACCGCGCCCTCGTGCACGGCGTCGTAGACCTCACGCGCGCGCTCCGCGGCCTGCGGGTCGAGCTCGATCCCGGTCAGCGACTCGGCGCGCGGACGGAGCGCCCGACCGACACCGCCGGCGCCGCAGCCGATGTCGAGCACACGGCCGAGGCGCGGCGGGAGCAGCGCCACGAGCTCGGGTCGCGCCTGTTCGAAGTAGGAAGAGGGCTTGGTCGAGTGCGGATCGGTGATACGCCAGCTTGCCCGATACGCTTGCCCGGTGCTCCCGTCCTTCGACCGCCGGCAGCGTCTCACGCTGGCGGCGTGCGCGGCGGTGCAGGTGCTCGTCGTCGCGGCGGTCGCGGCGACGCAACCGAATGCGGGAGCCGCGTCGGTCGCGGTCGCGCTCGTTCTCGCCCCCGCTGCGGTCGCAGGTGTCGGAGCGACCGCGACGCGTCTCGCCGGCGGCCGGTTCCCCGCCGCCGCCGCAGGGGCCTACGTGCTCCTGCCGCTCTTGGGCAACCGGTTCCTGCTCGCCCCGTACCGTGGTGCCTTCGACCGTGACGCACTGCCGGCGCTCGTCGGGCTGCAGGCGACCTGGTGGTTCGCGCTCGGCGTCGCGCTCGTGGTAGCCGCGTCGATCCTGCCGGAGCGCGTCGCCGCAGCCGCAGGCCTGGCGCTCCTCGTGGCTGCGCTCCTCGCCTGGAGCCCGGGTGCCCTCGGCGACGTGAAGCCGATGCTGCACGAGACCGCGTGGAGTGTCGCCTTCGCCGAGTGGATCGTCGTCGCGTCGGTCGCAGCGGCCGTCCTTCGCCGGCCGT
>JAICUZ010000354.1 GCA_025935595.1 Burkholderiales bacterium | reverse complement strand
GGCAAAGCGCGTGGGCTGTGCATCGTTCGCAGCCATCGAGCCGGACACATCGAGCACGAGGACGAGCGTCGCCTCCTGCGCCTTCACGTGGTACGTCGCCTTCGGCCGCGCGAAGCCGACGAGGAGCAGCGCGACACCGAGGAGCGTCAGCGCCGTCGGCAGCTGACGGCGAAGCTGCGACGGCCGCGTCGTCATGTTCGGCAGCAGCGCCGCCGTCGCCCACGCCGTGGCGCGGCGACGACGCTGCTGCTCGAGGAACAGGAGCAGTGCGACCGCAACGGGGATCGCGATCAGGAACAGCAGCAACAGCGGCAGACCAAAGCTCATTTCCGTCGAGCCAACGCTCATGCCGCGCTCCGGCGCCGCGCAGGTCGGCGCCTCCGCTCCTTGATGAGCTCCGTCGAGCCTACGCTCATGCCGCGCGATCCTTGCGGCGCAGGAACGCGGTCAGCGGCCGCAGCCAGTCGCCCTCCGTCGACAGGGCGACGTGGCGCACGCCGGCGGAGGCGAGCGAGGCGACGAGCGCGCGGCGCTCGCCTGCGGCTGCGGCGGCGAAGCGCTCCCGGAGCCCATGGTCGCTCGTGTCGACGCGGAGCTGGCGTCCGGTCTCAGGATCGACGAGGCGCAGCTCGCCGACGTCCGCGAGCTCCTGCTCACGCGGGTCGCGGATCTCCACGGCGAGCACCGTATGGCGGCCTGCGAGCCGCAGGAGCGGCGCCTGCCAGTCGGGCGGCCCGCGGAAGTCGGAGACGAGAACCACGAGCGCGCGCTGACGCACGACGCGGTCCGCGAGCTCGAGGGCGTCGCGCAGACTGCCGGTGCCGCCCGCGGGAAGGTTGCGGAGCAGCTGGAGTGTGTCGAGTAGTGCACGGCGGCCCTGGCGCGGCGGCTCCACCGTCGGGCTCTGACCGAACGAGATCGTCCCGAGGCGGTTGCCGCGCTTCGTCGCCGCGTAGCCGACCGCGACCGCGACTCCTTCCGCGACGTCCGCCTTGCGACGCTCGCCGGTGCCGAACGCCATCGACGCCGACGAGTCGAGCACGAGCCACGTGACGAGGACGCGCTCGGCGAGCTCCACGCGGACATGCGGCTCGCCGGTGCGCGCCGTCACGTTCCACTCGATGCGCCGCACGTCGTCGCCGGGCTCGTAGACGCGCACCTGCCAGAGCTCGCTGCCGAGCCCCGCGAACGCCGAGCGGTAGTCGCCGGAGAGCAGTCCGTCGACGCGGCGGCCGACCGTCAGCTCGAGCGCGCGCAACGACGCCGACGAGAGCGGCCCCGGCCCGGGCTGCTCCGGCGTCCGGATCGGCGCGAGCGGATCAGACGCGCTCATTCCCGCTCCCGGCGGCGGCAAAGCCGCCACCTCCGCTCCTTGATGAGCTCCGTCGAGCCTACGCTCATATCACGCGACGGCTTCGCGCCGACCCAGGTCGATCTGTGGCATCGGCACGGCGGCGAGCACCTCGTCGAGCAGGCTGTCCGGAGACACCTCCTCCGCGAGCGCGCGGTAGGACAGGACGAGCCGGTGGCGGAACGCGTCACGTGCGAGTGCCTCCATGTCGCCGGGTACCACGTACTCCCGGCCGCGAATCAGTGCCAGTGCGCGCGCCGCGGCGACGAGGCTGATCGGACCGCGAGGGCTGGCACCGAACGCGATGTAGTCCCCGACGTCGTTCAGGCCGTGATCGCGCGGGCGGCGTGTCGCCGTCGCGACGTCGACCGACCAGCTGATCAGCGCCGGGTCGACGTACACCTCGGCCGCTTCCGCCTGCAGGCCCTTGAGGTCGTCGAGCGAGAGCACCCGCTCGAGGGTCGGCGGCGCCTCGAGCGAGCGCGCGACGACCGTCAGCTCCTCGTCGTGGGCCGGGTAGTCGACGAGCACCTTCAGCATGAACCGGTCGACCTGCGCCTCGGGCAGCGGATACGTGCCTTCCGACTCGATCGGGTTCTGCGTCGCGAGCACGAGGAACGGCGAGGGGACCGGGAAGGTCTGGTGGCCGATCGT
>JAICUZ010000083.1 GCA_025935595.1 Burkholderiales bacterium | reverse complement strand
TTCAAGGACGGGACGAACGAGGCACTTCGGTTCGTGCGACGAGCCAAGGCATAGCTGCGCTGGATTGGGCGAGCGTTCCGCAATGGCCCCGAGCGTCCGACGGTGTGTCTGACACTCTTGGTGTCAGACACCAGTCCGTAAAGGCCCCGTTGGCGAAGACCATGCGCTCTCGCTTGCGTCACTGTTCGGGAACGACGCCTGAGTGCCCGTCCTCGAGCCGCCGTAGATCGACGAGTCCGACCGCCTGTCGATCTGAGCCTTGCAAAACGACCGTTGCTCGACGGAAGCTGAGGACATGGCCGGGCGTCATCCAAGAGCAAAGTCGTCTACTTCGCTTGGTGGCCCGCCTTCGCAGCCATCGCCCTCGTGTCGGCTCTAGTCCTTTACGCCTTGCTTGGCATCACGAGTTGGCCGCTTCTCGAAGAGGCACTCGCGCTTGGGCCTTCTTGATCTCGTTGGTGGTGCTGCGGCGCCTCGGCAGGACGTTGCTTGAGTCAATCCTCATAGCGACGCTGTCAATCGCGGTCGTGGCTGGGCTTTTCGCGCTTTACGCCCACCAGGTGAGCAACAACCTCAACTAACGCCCGCCTGCGCGAGGGTCCTTACGCTCGAATCAGCCCGAGCACTTCGTCGCGCTTCTGCTCCATCAGTTCCTCGGAGAGCGCTTCCAGGTTCAGCCGCAGCAGCGGCTCGGTATTCGACGGGCGCACGTTGAAGTGCCAGTCGTCCGCGACGACCGAGAGCCCGTCGAGGTGCGAGACCTCGCCTTGCGAGCCGTACACCTCTTCGAGCTCCTGAAGCTTCGCGGGAACGTCCGCGACCGGCGTGTTGATCTCGCCCGTGATGAAGTACTTCGCACGGAACGGCGCGAGCACCTCGCTCAGCTTTCCACGGCGTGAGACGAGCTCGCACATGAGCAGGAACGGGATCGTCCCCGAGTCGGCTTGCGAGAAGTCGCGGAAGTAGTAGTGCGCGGAGACCTCGCCGCCGAAAACCGCGTGCTCCTCGCGCATGCGCTGCTTGATGAACGCATGGCCGACGCGATTCACGAGCGGCTCGCCGCCGGCGGCGCGGATCGCCTCCGGCACCGCCCATGAGGCGCGCACGTCGTAGATCACCTTCCCGCCGCCCTCGCGCCCGAGAATCGTCTCCGCGAACAACGCCGTCGTGAAGTCGCCCGGCACGAACTCGCCGCTGTCGTCGACGAAGAAGCAGCGGTCGGCGTCGCCGTCGAACGCGACGCCGAAGTCTGCGCCCTCCTCGCGCGTCTTCCGGACGATGAACTCGCGGTTCTCCGGCAGCAGCGGGTTCGGCTCGTGGTTCGGGAACGTCCCGTCCGGCTCGAAGTAGCAGCGCACGACGTCGAGCATCGGCAGCTTCTCGAGCACCGGTGGCAGCATCGCGCCGGCCATCCCGTTGGCCGCGTCGATCACGACCCGCAGCGGTCGCAGGGAGGAGACGTCGACGAACGACAGCACGCGATCCACGAAGCGCGACCAGATGTCCTCCCGGCGGATCGATCCGGACGCCGCATCGCCCCAGTCCGCGGCGACGGCGCGGTCGCGGACGTCGAGCAACCCGGACTCACCGCCGACCGGCAGCGCCCCGGCACGCACGATCTTCATCCCCGTGTACTGCTTCGGGTTGTGCGAGGCGGTGACGGCGATCCCGCCGTCGAGACCGAGCTCTCCGACCGCGAAATAGAGCATCTCCGTGCCGACCATCCCGATGTCGAGCACGTCGGCGCCGCCGTCCGCGGCACCGCGGCGCACTGCCTCGGCCATCGACGGCCCCGACACGCGCATGTCGCGGCCGACCGCGATCGTCGCAGGCGCGAACTGCTCCACATAGGCGCGCCCGATCGCGTACGCGCCCTCCTCGTCGAGCTCCGCCTCGTAGAGCCCGCGGATGTCGTAGGCCTTGAACACCTTCGGATCGAGCACGGGCTGAGATTAGCTACGCGCCGAGGATGACCTTGATCGCGTCGGTCGACGCCGCGTCCGGCGATTCCGAGATGACCGTGGCCGGTCGGTCGAACCGCTCGAGTGCCTCCCGCAGCGGCTCGGCACGAAGCGTGCCCTCGCCGTACGGCAGATGCTTCGTCTCGTTGCGGTTCGCGTACTGGATGTCGGAGAAGTGGATGTGGAACGGTTGCTCCGGCGTCATGACCGCGTCTGCCTTCGCGAGCGCGCCCGCAAAGGCGTCGACCTCGAGAAAGGCCCCGTCGGACGTCGCGTGCATGTGCGCGAAGTCGAGCACCGGTTGGACGAAGTCGACCCGCGACGCGATTGCGCACACATCGTCGATCGAGCCGAGATCGCGCACGCGGCCCATCACTTCGACGCCGAACGGGACCAACCGGTCCTTCTTCTCGAGTCGTGCGCGCAGCTCGCCCAGTTGCTCCACAACGGCGTCGATCGCTTCCTCGCGAGAACGATTGAGCAGGAAGCCGGGATGGAAGACGACGACCTCCGCGCCGGCCGCCTTCGCGATGCCGGCCGAGTGGTCGAGCATCCCGAACGCCATGTTCAGTTTCTTGCCGCGTTCGGCATGACCCATGAAGCCGGCGATCGGAGCGTGGAGAGACAGCGTGATGCCGTTCGCCGCGGCGAGTCGGCCGAGCTCGGTGGCGGCCTCGTAGTCGTTCCAGAACGTGCCGGACGGAGGCACCTCGCACGCCGTCATCCCGCGTGCCAGCAGGGCGTCGACGACCTCCTGCGGCGCGTTCACCGCGCCGTCGATCGACGGGCCGTAATGAAGCCTTTCGCGCATCGGAACGGCTAACGCTAGTCCGTCCGACCGCGTTCCTACTCTGATCGCATGGCCCAGCACCCAACTCGTATCGATCTGCTCGAACTCGATATCGACCTGCGGTTGTCGGATCTCTGGCGCGAAGCGGCAGGGATCAGCGAGTGGTCGCTCGACGTCGTCGCCGCGTTCATGCGCGCCGCCTACGGCAAGGGCTACTGCGATGCGCTCACCGAGGACTCGCCCGGCACCCTTTGTGCCGATCACGGCTATCGCGTCCCGGCACGCAAGCAGACCGAGCACGCCGACGTCTAGAGGTCCTCGCCGCTAACCTGCCACTGTGCCAACGCGCAGTCCCGCGCGGCTCGTCGTCGCTCTCGCGGTCGCGGGCGTGCTCGCCATCTTCCTGCTCTACACGGCAGTCGCCGGCCACTCGACGCCGACGCTGACGCCGAGCGAGATTCAGGGCAAGTCGGGAAAGCTGCAAGTCGTGGGCACCGTCGTCGGAACGCTCCACGGCGACTCCCACGGCGCGTCCGGACTGCAGTTCCAGCTCGTCGACCCGCAGGGTCACGGCGGCAAGCGCGTCGACGTCGTCTACCGCGGTAGCGCGCCGCCGCCGCTGTTCAAGGTCGGGCGCAGCGTCGTCGTCAGCGGCACGTACGCGCACGGACGGTTGCAGGGGAACGACATCGTCACGAAGTGCCCGTCGAAGTACACCTCCGCTAACTGATGGCCGATCTCGGCCGTGCGGCGCTCGTCGTCACCTTCGGCTTGGCGGTCTACTCGCTCGTCGTAGGGGGGATCGCCGCACGGCGGAACGAGCGGCGCCTCGCCGCGTCCGCACGCAACGCGCTCTACTGCAGCTTCGCGTCGACCCTCGTCGCGGCAGCGGTGCTCGCCACGGCGCTCGTGCGGCACGACTTCTCGTTCCGGTACGTCGCCGCGCACACCAACCGTCACCTTCCGACCGCGTACGCCCTCAGTGCGTTCTGGGGCGGCCAGGAGGGCTCGCTGCTGCTCTGGCTGCTCGTCCTCACCGGGTACGGCGCGCTGGCCGTCGCGATCAACCGGCGACTGCTGCGCGACCTGACCGCCTGGGTGGTGCCGGTGATCGGCGGTATCGCGACGTTCTTCTCGTTCGTGCTCGTCGCCGTCGCGAGCCCGTTCGACACGCAGACTGCGCCGTTCGACGGCGCCGGGCTGACGCCGAGCCTGCAGAACCCGTACATGGTCGCGCACCCGCCGATGCTCTACCTCGGCTATGTCGGCCTCTCGGTCCCGTTCGCGTTCGCAGCGGGTGCGCTCCTGTCGGGACGGACCGACGAACGCTGGATCGTGGCGACGCGGCGGTGGACGCTCGCCGCGTGGACGTTCCTGGGGATCGGGCAGCTCCTCGGCGCACACTGGGCCTACGTCGAGGTGGGCTGGGGCGGCTACTACGCGTGGGACCCGGTCGAGAACGCCGCGCTGATGCCGTGGCTCGCCGCGACCGCTTTCCTGCACTCGGTGATGGTGCAGGAGCGCAAGGGGATGCTGAAAGTCTGGAACATGGTGCTCGTCGCGCTCGCGTTCGAGCTGTCGGTGTTCGGCACGTTCCTCACGCGGTCCGGCGTGGTCAACTCGATCCACTCGTTCGCGAAGAGCTCGATCGGGCCGTGGTTCCTCGCGTTCGTCGTGATCTCGTCGGTGTTCTCGCTCGCCCTGATCATGTGGCGGCTGCCCTTGCTCAAGGCGAAGACGAAGCTCGAGTCGGCGCTCTCGCGCGAGGCGGCGTTCCTCTACAACAACCTGCTGCTCGTCGCGCTCTGCCTGACGATCCTTTGGGGCGTCCTGTTCCCGATCGTCACACAGCTCGTGAAGGGCGAGACGCGGACGATCGGCCGCCCCTACTACGACTTCTTCCTGCGCACGTTCGGCCTGCCGCTCCTGCTGCTGATGGGGATCGGCCCGTTGGTCGCGTGGCGCAAGTCGAGCCTCCGCGGCCTGACGCGCATGCTCGCCTGGCCGATCGCGGCGGCGGCCGTGACCGGGATCGTGCTCGTGGTGGTCGGCGCGGGGTCGTCGCGACCGGGTCTGATCGCGTACACGTTCTCGGCGTTCGTGCTCACGACGATCGCGGTCGAACTCGTCCGAGGCACTCGCGCGACCGGGTCGCTCTTCACGCTCGTGGCCAGGAACCGCCGGCGGTACGGCGGCTACGTGGTCCATGCGTCGGTCGTGCTGCTTGCGATCGGGATCGCCGGCTCGAGCGCGTACTCGAGCTCGGTCGAGCGCCGACTTGCGCTCGGCCAGTCGATGACGGTCGCCGGGTACACGCTCACGAACCGCGGCGTGACCGTCGATCGGAAGCCCAACGTCACGGAAACGCGCGCGCACCTCGACGTGACCGGCCCCTGGCGCGGATCGCTCAGCTCGGGTGACAACCAGTACGTGAACCCCCCCGAGCCGTCGCGCGAGGTCGGGATCCACACCGACTGGCTGCGCGGGGAGGACCTCTACGTGATCGTCGACGAGTCGCACGCGAAGACGGGCGTCGTCTTCGTGCAGGTGCTCGTGAAGCCGCTGATCAACCTGATCTGGGTCGCCGGGATCGTCTTCCTCTTCGGTTCGATGGTCGCGCTGTGGCCGGACGCACGGGAGCAACGGCGTCTCGTGGCGCGGCTCGCTCCCGTCGTGCCGTGATCGTCATCGGGCTGGTGCTCGTGGCCGCCGTGGTGGTGCTGGTGGCGCTGCCGTTCCTCCGCGAGCCGGTCGCGACCGACGATCGGCTCGACGCTCCGACCGACGCCGACGCACGACGCCTCGCGCTCATCGAGGAGCGGGACCATGCCCTTGCCGCACTCAAGGAGCTCGAGTTCGACCACCGCACCGGAAAGGTCGACGACGCCGACTACCGCGAGCTCGTCGGCCCGCTGCGGCAAGCCGCGGCGGTGGCGCTCCGCTCGCTCGACCCGCCGCAGGAGTAGCCGATCCGAACGTGAAACTCTCCCTATGAGGCGAGTCGCACTCGCACTCCTGCTCCTGCTTGCGGTGGCGACACCGGCGTTCGGCGACGACGCCGGGCGCAAGCACCAGATCGACTCCCAGATCGCGACGCTGCAGAACAAGCTGACGGGTCAGCGGCAGCAGGAGCAGGCCCTCCGAAACCAGGTCGACGACTACACGTCGCGGATCCGGTCGCTCGAGGCGCGCGTCGGGGATGTCTCGCTCCGACTGCAGACGCTCGAGGAAGACCTCTCGCTGCACCAGAAGCGGCTCGACGCGCTGAACGCGCTCTTCCATGTGCAGACCGATCGCCTGACGACGCTCCGTTCCGAGTACCGCAAGTCGGTTGAGGTGCTGAACACACGGCTGGTCGACATCTACGAGTCCGATGATCCGACGACCCTCGACATCGTCTTCGGCTCGAGCAGCATCCAGGACGCGATCGACCGCGTCCAGGCGCTGAGCGAGATCAACGCACAGGATCGTGCCGTATCGGCGGAGGTCGCGCGCGCCAAGACCGAGGTGACGGCCGCGCGCAAGAAGACGAAGAAGCTCCGCGCGAACGTGAATTCCGAGACCGCCGTGATCCGGGCGAGAACGGATCAGACTCGCGCGGTACGCGACGAGCTCGTCGGGGCGCGTGACGACCTCTCCTCGACGAAGCAGCAGAAGCTTCAGGACCTTTCGACCCTGACCGCCTCCGAGCGTGCGGAGGCGGAGGAGATCGACGCGCTGCAGGCGGCGAGCGCGCGCATCGCTGCCCAGATCCGCGCGGCGCAGTCGCGGAACACGGGCCCGACGCAGACACCGTCGAACGCGGGGCTGATCTGGCCCGTGCAGGGCCCCGTGACGAGCCCGTTCGGCTGGCGCTGGGGCCGCATGCACGAGGGAATCGACATCGGCGTCGGCTACGGGACACCGATCCACGCCGCGGCGGGCGGGACGGTCATCTACTGCGGCTGGGAAGAGGGCTACGGCAACTTCGTCGTCCTCGACCACGGTGGGAATCTCGCGACGGCCTACGGCCACCAGAGCTCGATCGCGGTCACCTGCGGCCAACAGGTGAGCCAGGGCGACGTGATCGGCTACGTCGGTTGCACCGGCCACTGCTTCGGGCCTCACCTGCACTTCGAGGTGCGGGTCAACGGGAACCCCGTCGACCCGCTCGGCTACCTCGGCTGACGGCCGCTACCAGCGCCAGGATGATCGCGATTCACGCCGCCTAGATTCCGGCGGTCTGCGCGAGCAGGAAGATGTTCAGCGCGATGATCACTCCCGCGATCACCGACGCGGCCACGGTCGTGATGCGGCGGTTGACGAGCGTCCCCATGATGTCCCGCCGCGCGGTGAAGTAGACCAGCGGCACGAGTGCGAAGGGGATGCCGAAGGACAGCACCACCTGCGAGATGACGAGCGTCCGCGACGGGTCGATCCCGATCGCGATCACCACGAACGCGGGCACCATCGTCACCAGCCGCCGCAGCATCAGCGGGATCTGCCGCTTGATGAAGCCCTGCATCACGACCTGTCCCGAGAGCGTGCCGACCGCCGAGCTCGATAGGCCGGACGCGAGCAGCGCCAGCGCGAACAGTGCGCTCGACGCGCCGCCGAGGATCGGCTCGAGCGTCTTGTGCGCGCCCTCGAGCGAATCGACGTCGAGCAGACCCTTTTGGAAGAACGTCGACGCGGCCATGACGAGCATCGACACGTTGATCAGCCCCGCGATCGACATCGCGATGATCACGTCGATGCGCGTGTAGCGCAGCAGCGTCTGCGCGTCCTCGTCGGTCTCCGGGACGAGGCGGTCCTGGGTGAGCGCTGAGTGGAGGTAGATCACGTGCGGCATCACGGTTGCGCCGAGGATCCCGACCGAGAGGAGGACTGCCTCGCTGCTGCCGAACTGCGGCACGACGGCGTGATGGAGCACTGCGCCGTAGTCCGGGTGGGCGAACGTCAGCTCGGCCAGATAGCAGATGCCGATCACGCCGACCAGCACCGCGATCACAGCCTCGAGCGGCCGGAAGCCGAAGCGCTGGAGACCGAGGATCGCGAACGCCGCGATGCCTGTCAGCACCGCCGACGGGAAGAGCCCGAACCCGAAGAGGAGGTGGAAGCCGATCGCGGCGCCGAGGAACTCGGCGAGGTCGGTCGCCATCGCGATCGCCTCGGCCTGGAGCCACAGGAGGATCGTCGCCCGTCGCCCGAACTGCTCGCGCGCCACCTCCGGCAAGTTGCGCCCCGTCGCGATGCCGAGCTTCGCGGAGAGCGTCTGGATCAGCATCGCCAGCAGGTTGGCCACGACGATCACCCACACGAGCCGATAGCCGAACTTCGATCCGCCGGCGATGTTCGTCGCGAAGTTCCCTGGGTCGATGTAGGCGACGCAGGCGATGAACGCCGGCCCCAGGAACGGCAGGATGCGGAACCGCGTGCGGTGGAGGGCCTCGTCGACGGTGCGGAGGCCCTCGGGCAGAGCAGCCTCCTGCCGAGTGGCGATCACCCCGAAAGATTAGCCGGACCTAAATTCGTGTCAGCGCACGAGCCGGAGATCCGGCAGGCTCCGGTACCGCTCTTCGAGCTCGAAGCCGTAGCCGACGAAGAACTCGTCGGGGATCGTGAAGCCGACATACCGCACCGGCAGGTCGTCGACGAGGCGGCGATACGGGCGTTCGAACAGCGTCGCGATGTGGAGCGACGCCGGGTTGCGGATCGCCAGTGAGCGCGTCAGGTAGTGCATCGTCAGGCCGGTGTCGATGACCGCGTCGACGAGCACCACGTCGCGGCTCTCGATCTCGGCGTCCAGGTCCTTCAGGAAACGGATGCCGTCGTCGTTCTCCCCGTACCCGGCGAGCTCGATGAAGTCGAGTGAGTGATGGATGAGGGTCGCCCGCGAGAGGTCGCAGATGAACGGGATGCAGGCCTTCAGCGAGCCGACGAGCAGCGGTTCCCGGCCCGCATAGTCTTGTGCGATCTCCGCGCCGATCTCGCGCACGCGGGCGCCGATCTCGACGGCGTCGAGAAAGACTTCGCCGATGCGGTCGTCGTGTGTCGCGGTAGCGCTCAGGATGCCTTCTGGAGCCCGAAGCGGGCGGCGAGCCGCATGAAGTCGCGCTCGTAGAACAGCTTGATGCGAACCTCGGGATAGAGCTGCCGGAGCTTCCGCAGCTTGCGGTTCTTGCGCGTGACGAGCGACTGCTTCATCACCGTCACCTCGAGGTACAGATCCTGATCCGGCAGGTAGAAGTCCGGCGAGAACGCCTCGGTGACACGGCCCTCATCGTCGCGCTCGAGGACGAAGGTCGTCGGCTCGTACAGCCACCGGATCCCGTACCAGTCGAGGATCTTCGCGTACTCGAGCTCCGCGGGGTTGGCGAAACGCGGCGGCTCCGAGCCGCAATATGCCTGGAAATCAGGCGTTTCCGGCACCACTCTCGGCAGGGTAGCAAGCGTCCCGGATGGCCTATGCTCTTCGTCTTGCCCTCGACGATCGCTCATCTCTCCGATCTCCACTGCGGCGATCCGCATTTCGTCCCCGATCTGATGGAGCGGGCGATCGCCGAGATCAACGAGCTGAAGCCTGACATCGTCGTCTGTTCAGGCGATCTCACGACCTTCGGGTTCAAGGAAGAATTCGCCCAGGCGAAGCGGTACTTGGACACCGTCGAGTGCGACGCATTGGTTGTCGTTCCCGGGAACCACGACTCGAGAAACGTCGGCTACGTGCATTTCGAGCAGCTGATCGGGGAGCGCAGCTCGGTCGTGCGGAGGGACGGGATCTCGGTCGTCGCCGTGGATTCGACGGAGCCCGACCTCGACCACGGGCAGATCGGGCGCGGCCGCTACGGCTGGATCGAGCAGCAGTTCGAGGGACCGGCGCGTCTCAAGGTGTTCGTCCTACACCATCATCTGCTGCCGATTCCCGGCACCGGCCGCGAACGGAACGTCGTGTACGACGCCGGCGACGCGATCGAATGC
>JAICUZ010000255.1 GCA_025935595.1 Burkholderiales bacterium | reverse complement strand
CGGGTGCGCGAACCTCGGCCACAACCTGCCGGCCGTGGTCGACGCCGTGCACGAACAGGTCGACCGCTACATGCACCAGTGCTTCATGGTCGGCATGTACGAGCCGGATGTGGAGGTGTGCAGGCGGCTCGCGGAGCTCTCACCGTGCCGCGGCGAGAAACAGAAGTCGATCCTGTTGAACTCCGGCGCGGAGGCGATCGAGAACGCGGTCAAGATCGCGCGCGTCGCGACCGGCCGGCCCGCGGTGATCGTCTTCGACAACGCGTTCCACGGCCGCACGCTGCTCTCGATGACGATGACGTCGAAGGTGGTGCCGTACAAGCAGGGCTTCGGGCCGTTCGCGCCCGAGGTCTATCGGACGCCTGCCCCCTATCCGTTCCGCGGGATCTCCGAAGACGACGCGATCGCCGCGCTGAAGCACCTCTTCAAGGGCGACGTCGACCCGCAGTCGGTCGCATGTGCGGTGCTCGAGCCGGTGCAAGGCGAGGGCGGGTTCATCCCGATGACACCCGACTTCCCGAAGCGCCTGCACGAGCTGCTCGACCAGTACGGGATCCTGTACGTCCACGACGAGGTGCAGTCAGGCTGCGGTCGTACCGGCCCGGTGTGGGCGATCGAGAACTACGACGTCCAGCCCGACCTGCTCGTGTCCGGCAAGACGCTCGGCGGCGGGCTGCCGCTCGCCGGCGTGACCGGTCGCGCGGAGATCATGGACGCGGTCCCGCCCGGCGGGCTCGGCGGCACGTTCGGCGGGAACCCGCTCTCGTGCGCGGCGGCGATCGCGATCCTCGACGCGCTCGAGGGCCAGCGTCCGCGCGCGGAGCAGCTCGGCAAGAGACTGCGCGAGCGGCTCGACGCGATGGCCCCCGACGGGTCGGAGGTGCGCGGCATCGGGCCGATGATCGCGATCGAGCTGCCGGAGCGCACAGGCGACGAGACGAACCGCATCACGCGCGAGGCGCGCGAGCAGGGCTTGCTGCTGCTCTCCTGCGGGATCTACGGGAACGTCATCCGCATCCTCGTCCCGTTCACGATCGGCGACGAAGAACTGGACAAGGGGCTCGACATCCTGGAGGGCCTCGTCCGTGGCAGCTGACGTCGCGGTCGAAGGATGCAGGAAGACATACGGCGATGTCGTTGCCGTCGACACCGTCGACCTGAGCGTCGCCGCCGGTGAGTTCTTCACCTTGCTCGGGCCTTCCGGCTCCGGCAAGACGACGACGCTGCGGATGATCGCGGGCTTCGAGCAGCCCGACTCCGGTCGGATCACGCTTGGCGGCGAGGACATCACGAGCCGGCCGCCCTACGCGCGCGACGTCAACACGGTCTTCCAGGACTATGCGCTCTTCCCACACATGACGGTCGCCGAGAACGTCGGCTACGGCCTCAAGGTGAAGGGCGTTCCGCGCACGCAGCGCAAGGGCCAGGTCGCGGAAGTCCTCGAGATGGTGCGTCTCGGCGGGTACGGCGACCGCAAGCCGGTGCAGCTTTCCGGCGGGCAGCGCCAGCGTGTCGCGCTTGCACGCTCGATCGTCAACCGGCCGAAGGTGCTGCTCCTCGACGAGCCCCTCGGCGCGCTCGACCTGAAGCTTCGCCAGGAGATGCAGGTCTTCCTCAAGTCGCTCCAGCGCGAACTGGGCATGACGTTCATCTACGTCACGCACGACCAGGAGGAGGCGCTCACGATGAGCGACCATCTCGCCGTGTTCAACGAAGGGCGCATCGAGCAAGTCGGCGCGCCCGCTGCCGTCTACGAACGGCCGGCAACCGAGTTCGTAGCAAGTTTCGTCGGCACCTCGAACATCGTCGAGCGGAACGGCCGGCGCGTCTCGATCAGGCCGGAGCGGATCGAGCTGAACGGAGCAGGCGTCCCCGCGACCGTCGCGGACGTCGTCTTCGTCGGCGCCTTCCGCCGCATCCATGTCGACACCGACGCGGGCGACCGGTTCACGGTCGTCCGGCCGAACGACGGCTCGACGATCGAGCCGGGAACCCGCGTCCACATCGCCTGGCGCGACGAGGACGCCTACGAGCTCCAACCCCCCAGCAACCAGGAGGTCAGATGACGAAGCGCATGTGGGCGCTGCTCGCGACGCTCGCCGTCGCAGCCGCGTTCCCAGCGGCAGGCGCCACCAAGCAGACAGGTGGGTCCCTGAACATGATCGCGTGGGAGGGCTATCTCCAACCGGACTGGGTGAAGCCGTTCACGAAGCAGACCGGCTGCGCGGTCCATCCGAAATACGCAGGCTCCTCGGACGAGATGGTCACGCTGATGCGCTCCGGCGGCGGCAACCAGTACGACATGGTGTCGGCGTCCGGCGACGCATCCCTCCGCCTGATCTACGGCAAGAACGTCCAGGCGGTCGACCCGTCGAAGGTGCCGGACTTCAAGAACTTCGGCAAGGCGTTCCAGTCGCCACCGAACAACACGGTCGGCGGGAAGCACTACGGCATCTCGCTGCAGTGGGGCCCGAACACGCTGCTCTACAACACGAAGAAGGTCACACCCGCCCCGACGTCGTGGGCGTCGATCTACAGCCCGAAGTACAAGGGCAAGCTGACGATCCCCGACAACCCGATCCAGATCGCCGACGCGGCGCTGTATCTGATGAAGACGAACCCGTCGCTCGGGATCAAGGATCCGTACGAGCTCAACTCCACCCAGTTCAACGCGACGATCTCACTGCTCAAGAAGCAGAAGCCGCTGATCAAGAAGTACTGGGCGCTCGCGTCGGACGAGATGAGCCTGTTCAAGAACGGCGACGCCGTGATCGGCCCGTCGTGGCCGTACCAGACGAACACGCTGATCGGCCAGAAGGTGCCCGTCAAGGATCTGATCCCGAAGGAGGGTGCGACGGGCTGGCTCGACACGTGGATGGTCTCCGCGAAGACGAAGAACCTCGACTGCGCCTACAAGTGGCTCGCGTGGGTCTCCACGCCCAAGGTGCAGGCGCAGCAGGCGATCTACTTCGGTGAGACCCCGGTCAACTCGAAGGCGTGCGCGATCATGGACAAGCTGTCCAAGGGCTCGTGCGCGCAGTACCACGCGAACGCACCGCTCGCGTACTTCAAGCAGATCCACTTCTGGAAGACGCCGATCGCTGACTGCGGCAACGGCAAGAAGAACTGCATGGACTACACGAAGTGGCAGCAGGCCTGGACCCAGCTGAAGGGCTGAGGTCTTCGGCAGGAGCGCGCCGCCGTCTCGGCGGCGCGCTCTGGCGCCGACCGTGGCTGAAGGGCGTCGCGCTCCTCTCGCCCCCGGTCCTCGGATTCTTGCTCGTCTATGTCGCGGCGCTCGTCGCGCTATTCGTCTACTCGTTCTGGACGGTCGATCCGTTCACGTCGCTGACCGTCCACAACTGGACGCTCGAGAACTTCCGCGAGCTCTGGCACGGGGCGACCTACCACACGGTCGCACTCCGGACGATCTCGATCGCGGCCGCCGTCACGGTCACGGACGCGATCATCGCCTTCCCGTTCGCGTACTTCATGGCACGGCTCGCCGGGCCCCGCACGCGCGCCGTGCTCTTCGTTCTCGTGCTCCTGCCGCTCTGGGCGTCGTACCTCGCCCGCGTCTACGCGTGGCGGTTGATTCTCAACTCCGACGGGCTGCTCAACTGGTCGCTGCACAAGGTGGGGCTACCGTCAGCCGGCATCGCCTACACGAACACGGCGATGTGGATCGTGTTCTCGTACATCTGGCTGCCGTTCATGATCCTGCCGGTCTACGCGTCACTCGAGCGGATCCCCCACTCCTACATCGAGGCGTCACGTGACCTCGGTGCGAAAGGCGGCCGCACGTTCCGCAGCGTCATCCTGCCCCTCGCGCTGCCCGGCGTCGTCGCCGGCTCGATCTTCACGTTCTCGTTGACGCTCGGCGACTACATCACGCCCGTCCTCGTCGGCGGCGCGTCGTCGCAGTTCATCGGCAACGTCGTCTACGACTCCGTCAACCAGGCGTCGAACCTGCCGTTCGGCGCCGCCTTCGCCGTCGTGCCCGTCGTCGTCATGGGCATCTACCTCGTGATCGCGCGCCGGTTGG
>JAICUZ010000028.1 GCA_025935595.1 Burkholderiales bacterium | reverse complement strand
TCGACGGTCGCCAGGTCGTGCGTGATGAAGAGGCACGAGAAGCCGAGCTCCTGCTGCAGGTCGCGGAGGAGGTTCAGGATCGAGGCCTGCACCGAGACGTCGAGCGCCGACACCGGCTCGTCCGCCACGAGCAGCGCGGGCGAGACGGCGAGCGCACGCGCGAGACCCACGCGCTGCCGCTGGCCGCCGGACAGCTCATGGGGGTAGCGGAACCGAAGCTCGTCACGCAGCCCGACGTGGTCGAACAGCTTCACCACCTGCGCGTCGAGATCGCGCCCGCGCGCGAGGCCCTGCACGTCGAGCGGCTCGCCGACGATCTGCCCGCACGTCATGCGCGGGTCGAGCGACGAGTACGGATCCTGGAAGACCATGTGCATGTCGCGGCGCAGCGGTCGCAACGCACGGCGCGAAAGGTGCGTGATGTCCGTGCCCTTCAACCGGATCGTGCCGTCGGTCGGGGTGACGAGCCGCATGATGCAGTTCGCGACCGTGCTCTTCCCGCTGCCGGACTCACCGACGAGACCGACCAGCTCTCCGCGGCCGATCGTGAAGGACACGTCGTCGACCGCGTGCACGACACCCTTCGCGCCGAACCCGCGCACCGGGAAGTGCTTGACGAGCCCTTCGACCTCGAGCACCGGCGGCTGAGCGCTCATGCTGCTACCTCGGCGTTCGGCCCAGGATGGAAGCAGGCAACGAAGTGCCTCGGCTCGATCTCGCGCAGTTCCGGCACCTGCGAGTGCGAGAGCTCGTCCGCGCGTGGGCACCGCGGCGCGAACGCGCACGCCTTCGGCAGCTCCGCGAGCGAGGGGACGCGCCCCGGGATCTCCTGCAGGCGCCCCGACCCCGGCCGGGGCACCGCCCCGAGCAAGCCGACGGTGTACGGATGCTGCGGGCGCGCGAACAGGTCGTGCACCGGCGCCTCCTCCACCTTACGGCCGGCGTACATGACGAGCACGCGATCGGCGACGTCGGCGACCACACCAAGATTGTGGGTGATCAGGACGATCGCAGTCCCGAGCCGCTCGCGGATGTCGCGCATCAGGTCGAGGATCCCGGCCTGGATCGTCACGTCGAGGGCGGTCGTCGGCTCGTCGGCGATCAGAATCTTCGGGTCGCACGCGAGCGCCATCGCGATCATCACGCGCTGCCGCATCCCGCCCGAGAGCTGATGCGGGTACTCGTCGACGCGGCGCTCGGGCGACGGGATGCGGACGAGGTCGAGCAGCTCGATCGTCCGGCGGCGTGCATCGGCGCGCGACAGCGAGAGGTGGCGCCGGAGCACCTCGCCGATCTGGTTCCCGACCTTGAACGCGGGATTCAGCGACGTCATCGGCTCCTGGAAGACGAACGCGATCCTCCGCCCGCGAATCGCGCGCAGCCTCGCGTTGGACGCGGCGAGCAGGTCGATCCCGTCGAAGCGGGCGGTACCCGACACCGAGGCCGTTTCGGGCAGCAGGCGCAGCAGCGACATGAAGCTGACGCTCTTGCCACACCCGGACTCGCCGACGACTCCGAGCACTTCCCCGTCGGCGAGCGTGAACGACAATTGGTCGACCGCGTGCACCGGGCCGTCGTCGGTGTCGAATCGCACCGAGAGCCCCTCGACATCGAGGAGGCTCATCGGGTCGTCCGCGGATCGAGAATGTCGCGCAGCCCGTCGCCGAGCAGGTTGAACGACAGCGAGCACAGGAAGATCGCGATGCCGGGATAGACCGCGAGGCGCGGCGCCTGCGAGAGGTACGACTGCGCGTCCGCGAGCATGACGCCCCACGACGGGGTCGGCGGCTGCACACCGAGACCGAGAAACGACAACACGGCTTCACCGATGATCGCAGCCGGGATCGCGACCGTTGCCTGCACGATCAGCGTCGACAGCATGTTGGGGAGCACGTGACGGATCAGGATGCGCACGTCGCTGGCGCCGTTCGCGACCGCGGCGCGCACGTAGTCCTCTTCCCGCAGTGCGAGCGCCTCTCCTCGCGCGACGCGGATCAGTGCAGGCGCGGCGCCGATGCCGAGCGCGATCGTGGCGTTCGTCAGCGACGGCCCGAGGATTGCGGCGAGCCCGACGGCGACGACCAGGAACGGGAACGCGAGCAGCACGTCGGTCAGGCGGGCGATCACGGCGTCGATCCAGCCGCGGTAGTAGCCGGCGATGATGCCGATCGGCACGGCGACCGCCATCGCGAGCAGCGTCGAGAAGACGCCCGCCTCGATCGACGCACGCGCGCCCCAGAGGATCCGCGACAGCACGTCGCGACCGAGCTCGTCGGTGCCGAGCAGGTGGTGGCGCGACGAGTGCGCAAGCAGCGCGTTGAAGTCGGTGGCGCTCGCCGAGTACGGCGCGATCACCGGCGCGAAGATCGCGCACACGATGAACGTCAGCGCGACGACGAGCCCGACGATCGCGAGCGGCCGCCGCAGGAACCGCTTGCGCAGCAACCGACGGCGTCGCGCACGCGGGTTGATCAGAGTCGAACTGGCGTCGACGAAACCCATCGCTATTGGTTCGATGCTCCGCTGACGCGGATCCGCGGATTGAGGAGCGAGTACGCGACGTCGACGAGCAGGTTCACGACGACGTAGCCCGTGGCAGCGACCAGCACCACCCCCTGAAGCAGCGTGTAGTCGCGCTCGTTGACGGCGTCGAGCGTGAGCCGGCCGAAACCGGGAATCACGAAGATCTGCTCGGTGATGACGGCGCCGGAGATGAGCGCGCCGAGCTGCAGGCCGATCACGGTCGTCACCGTGATCAGGCTGTTCCGCAGCGCGTGCTTCCCGACCACCATGCGCTCGGACAGCCCTTTCGCGCGCGCGGTGCGCACGTAGTCCGCCGACAGCGAGTTGAGCATCGCCGACCGTGTCTGCCGCATCAGCACCGCCGACAGACCGGTGCCGAGGACGAGCGCCGGCATCAAGAGATGCTCGAGGTTGCCGAGTGGATGTGCACGGAACGAGACGTAGCCGCTCGCCGGCAGCCAGTGCAGGTCGACCGCGAAGACGATGATCATCATCAGGCCGAGCCAGAAATGCGGCACCGACAGGCCGACGAGCGCGGTCGCGGTGGCCGAGTGGTCGGAGAGCTTGCCGCGGCGCACCGCCGCGATCACCCCCGCGAGCACACCGATCGACGTCCCGACGAGGACGGCGAGGAATGCAAGCTCGAGCGTAATCGGGAGACGCGTGACGATCGTGTGGCCGACCGGCAGCTGCCGCGAATCCAGCCCGAGGTCGCCACGCAGCGCTTTCGAGATCCACTTCACGTATTGCACCGGCAGCGGCTTGTCGAGCCCATACGAATGCCGGATCGCGGCCATCACCGCCGGATCGCGATTCTCGGCGCCGAGCGCGACCGCCGGATCACCCGGCAGCGCACGGATGCCGATGAAGACGACGATGCTCGAGAGAAAGACGACGATCAGGGCGGCTCCCGCCTTACGGAGCAGGAAGCCGCCCATGAACGCCGGTTCTCCTCGTCCCTACTTCGTGTAACCGGCCGCGTTGACGCGGATGAGGCCGTCGCCGTAGATCTGCACGCCGTCGACCTTCTTCGTCACGCCGTAGTAGTTGACCGGGTGGTACAGGTAGATCAACGGCCGCTGCCGGTGGATGATCTGCATCGCCGCGCGGTAGAGCGTCGTGCGCGACTTGGTCGACAGCGACTTCCGTGCGCCGTTCAGGATGTAGTCCAGCTTCGAGTTCGTGAACCCGGAGTCGTTCAGCGTGCCGGGTGTCGCGACGAAGCCGTAGATGTTGCCGTCGGGGTCGACACGGCCCGACCAGCCGACCGCGAACGCGTCGAACGTACCCGCGTCAGCGCGATTCAGCGCGGTCGTGAACTGCGTCGGCGTGACCGACACCTTGATGCCGACCGCGTCCTCCATCGACTGGATCACCTGGCCGAGGCGGGCGTTCACCGGATCGGTTCCGCCGAGCATCAGGCTCACCGACGGGTTGGCGATCCCGGACGCCTTCACGAGCTGCTTCGCCAGGTTGACGTTCGCGTGCAGGTCGCAGGCGAGGCCCTTCGTGGTCGGCTTGTACCACGGGCTCACCGGCGCGATCGGGTAGCAGTCGGGCTGGTTCAGCCCGCCGAACACCACCTTGTTGATCGTCGTCCGGTCGAGCGCCGCGTCGAACGCCGTCCGGATGTACTGCGACCTCGCGATGTCGGTGCCGACGTTCGAGTACGGCTTCAAAAGGCCGTTCTTGTTCCCGATGTTGATCGTCAGGCCCTGGTACCCGATCGTGATCGCCTTCTTGACGGTGACGGTCGAGTCCTTCTGCAACGTCGGCACGTCGGTCGACTGGATGCGGTCCTCGACCTGGATGTCGCCGGCACGAAGCGCCTGGGTCCGCGAGCTCGGGTCGGTCATGATCCGGTACACGATCGACGCGAGGTGCACCTTCGCCTTGTCGTAGTAGTACGGCGACTTCACGAGCGTGATGTGGTCGCCGGCGACGCGGTCCTTGTACATGAACGGCCCCACGCACACCGGGTTCTGCGCGAACGTGCCGCCTGCGGCGAGCGCCTTCGGCGACAGGACCATCCCGGCTCGGTCCGCGAGCTGCGCGGTCAGCGGGGAATACGGTGACGACAGGTGCAGGACGACCGTCGTCGCGTTCGGGGCGTCGACGGACTTGATCGGTGAGATCTCGCTTGCACGCACCGATCCCTTCAGCGTGAGATCGCGCTCGAGTGTCGTCTTCACCGCCGCGGCGTTGAACGCCGTGCCGTCGTTGAACTTGACGCCCTTCCTCACCTTGATCGTGTACGTCAGCTTGTCCTTCGACACCTGGGGCAGCGCGGTCGCAAGCTGCGGGACGATGTTGAGGTGCGAGTCGAGGTCGTAGAGCTTCTCGCACATGGCAAGGAAGACGATTCGCCCCACGAACGTGCGGGCGAGCGTCGGATCGAGTGCGTCGGGCTCTTCGGCGAGCCCGATCGTGAGCGTGCCGCCGTTTCTGATGTCGGCGGACGACCGCGTCGTGCGAGCGGCCGCGACTGCGGCCGCGAGGGCGGCAACGCACGCCGCGACGAGCGCGAGCACTGCGATCCGCCGGAGTGAGACCTTCATGGCGCCTTCCCCCTGGATTCGGGTCGGGAAACGGGGTTGCGGAGGGGATACGTGAGACTCGCGACACTAGTTTGTATCCACTCCCTTGTCAACTGGATACTTAGACGCTAATGTCGGGTCCATTGGAAGGCGCGGCGCGCACGACCGAGAAACCGCCGGCGCACGCCGCCGGCGCTCGCCGCACGGTCCTCGGGCTCGAGCCTCGTTTCATCGCGATCGGGATCGCCGGTGGTGTCCTCTCCGGGCTGCTCGGCGTCGGCGGCGGGATCGTCATGGTCCCGCTGCTCGTGCTCTGGGCGGCCTACGGCCAGCGCGACGCGCACGCGCTCTCGCTCGGCGCGATCATTCCGATCAGCCTGGCGAGCGTGATCACCTACGGCGCCGCCGGCAAGGTGCACTACGGCGAGGCGATCGCACTGGCGGTCGGCGCCGTGGCCGGCGCACGGATCGGGGCCGGCGCGCTCGCGCGAATCGGAGAGCGTCAGCTGAAGCTCGTCTTCGGAGTGTTCCTCGCCGCGGTCGGCGTGCTGATGCTGGTGCGCGCATGAACGGTGTCACGCTCTTCGCGGCGCTCGTCGCGTTCGGCGTCGTCACGGGAGTCATGTCAGGCCTGCTCGGTGTCGGCGGCGGGACGCTGATGGTGCCGTTCTTGACACTCGCAGCGGGACTCTCGCAGCACGCTGCCGAGGCGACGTCGCTCCTCGTCGTCCTCCCCACCGCGATCGTCGGCAGTCTCGTCCTCCGGCGCCGCGGCGTCGGAGATCTCGGGCTCGCGCTCCGCTTCGGCACGCTCGGTGCGGCGGGCGGCGTGCTCGGTGCTCTGCTCGCGCTCGCGTTGCCGGGGCACGTGCTGAAGATCGTGTTCGCCTGCTTCCTGCTGCTTATCTCCGTCCGTCTCGTGCGCGACAGTCTCGTCGCCGAATGACCTCCACCACTCTCGACTCGGACGACCTCGTCGACCGGCTCGCCTCGACGATCCAGTCGCGCATCCTGAGCGGCGAGATTCCTTCGCACTCACGGCTGCGCCAGTCCAGCCTCGCCGCCGAGTTCGGCGTGAGCCGCACGCCCGTGCGCGAGGCGCTCCGCAAGCTGCAGTCGGCCGGTGTCGTCGTGCTCGAACCCAACCGCGGTGCGGTCGTCCGCGGCACCTCACCGCACGAAGTGCGCGAGGCGTATCTCGTGCGCGCCGAACTCGAGGGCCTGGCAGCCGAGCTCGCGACGGCGCACGTCACCGACGAGGAGCTCGAGCGGCTGCACGAAGCGCAACAGCTGTTCCGGCAATCGATCGAAGCGGAGATCGAGAAGCGGAAGTCGGGCGCAGCGGCGGAACCGTGGTCGGCGGAGAACGACTGGGAGCGCGCGAACAACATCTTCCACGAGGTGATCCAGCAGGCTGCCGGGAATCATCAGCTGCACGCGGCGATCGCCCACCTCCATCGCTCGTTCCCACGCCATCTCACCTGGGCCGCGCTCAGCCGGAGCTCGCACCTGCTCGGCGAGAACATCGAACAGCACAACCGCATCCTGGGGGCGATCGAGCGTCGCGACCCGCCGGTGGCGCGCAGCGAAATGGCCGCGCACGTCCGTGCGGCCGGCGAGCTCGTCGCAGTCCTTCTGGAACGCGGGCGCTAGGTGACGTGCGCCCAGTCGGCGCTGACGTGGGCGAGGATCGTCGTGAGCAGCTCGAAGCTGTGCATGACGTGCTCGCGCGCGAGCTCGCGGGCACCCGCGACCGAGCCGGCGGAGAGCGCCTGCCGGATCGCGCGGTGCTCCGCCTGGTTGCGTTCGTAGAGCGCCTCGAGCTCGTCGTCGACCGGCGCCCAGACCGTGGGGCCTGAGAACGTTCGGCGGGCCGCCTTGGCCACCGACTCGACGTACGGCAGCTCGGCGACCCGGTAGAGGACGTCGTGGAACGCGTGATTCGCGCGCATCCACTCGCCCATCAGCGCTCGGCGGTTGCCGCCGGGCTCGTACGAGCGGACTTCGCGGGTCAAGCGCGCGAACCGCTTCTCGCACTCCTCGAGGTCCTCGAGCGCTTCGGGAGTCATCTTCCGCGCTGCCTCCTCGGTCACGAGCGCCTCCAGCGCGGCGCGGACGAGGAACGCCTCACGCAGGTCGTCGTGCGACAGCATCCGCACGCGCACGCCTCGGTTCGGCTCGAAGGAGACGAGACCGAGCGCGGCGAGCCGTCGCAGCGCCTCGCGGACCGGCGTCCGCGAGACGCCGAACCGCTCGGACAGCTGTTCCTGCCGCAGGACGGAGCCGGGCGTCAGCTCCCCGGAGACGATCGCCTCTTCGATCAGCCCCGCGATGTCGTCGGCCTTCGTCGATTCGAGGCTCATTGCAGACGATCGTACGCCGCGAGCGTCAAGAAGTCCTTGAGCGGCACAGACAAAGCAACATCGACGAAGACGTCCTTCGCAGCGTCGGACGCGTCGACCGCCGCCACCTCCCGCCGCACCTGCTCGGCGTCGAACCGGCCCGACTGCACCCACGACCAGACCTGCGCGCGCGAGATCTCGGCGGTCGCGGCGTCCTCCATCAGGTTGTCGATCGCGGCCGCGCCCACACCCTGCAGCCACGCGTCGATGTACCGCACGCCGACGCTCACGTTTACCCGCAGGCCGTCGTCGGTGATCTCGCTGCCGGGAATGTCGAAGTCGCGCAGCTCCTCCTCTGACACCTGTACGTCGTCGCGCTTGCGGGCGACCTGGTTCGACCGGTCACCGAGCACGGCGTCGAACTCCGCCATCGCCGTCGCGACGAGGTCGGGGTGCGCAACCCACGTGCCGTCAAACCCGTCGCGCGCCTCGCGGCGCTTGTCCTCGGTGACCTTGGCGAGCGCGAGCGCGTTCACCTCGGGGTCACGACGCGACGGGATGAACGCCGCCATGCCGCCGATCGCGTGCGCCTCGCGGTGATGGCAGGTCTTGACGAGCAGCTCGGTGTACGAGCGCATGAACGGCACCGTCATCGTCACCTGCGCGCGATCGGGGAGCACGGCACCGAGCTTCTTGATGCAGCTGAAGATGTAGTCCCAGCGGCCCGCGTTCAGGGCGCACGAATGCTCGCGGAGCTCGTAGAGGATCGCATCCATCTCGTACGCCGCGAGGATCGTCTCGATCAGGACGGTGCATTTGATCGAGCCGGGCGCGAGCCCGAGCTCGTCCTCTGCGATGCGGAAGGCGCGAGCCCAGAGGCGTGCCTCCTCGTGCGACTCCAGCTTCGGCAGATAGAAGTACGGCCCCGTCCCCCGCGCGAGTTGCTCGTGCGCGTTGTTGTAGACCGTCAGCCCGAAGTCGAACAGCGACGCCGACACCGGCGCTCCGTCGAGCTCGTGATGCCGCTCGACCATGTGCCAGCCGCGGTTCCGGATCACGAGCGTCGCCGTCTCGTCGTTCAGCCGGTAGCGCTTCTCCGCGGTGTCGAGCTCGATCTGCCGGCGCACCGCGTCGTACACGTTCTGCTGGCCGGCGCGCACGTTGTCCCACGTCGGGGAGTTCGCGTCCTCGAAATCCGCCATGAAGACCTTCGCACCGGAATTGAGCGCGTTGATCATCATCTTGCGCTCGACGGGCCCTGTGATCTCGACGCGTCGGTCTTGCAGGTCAAAAGGAGCGGGCGCGACGGTGTAGTCCTCAGGAGCACGCACGAAGGTCGGTGCGCCGCGCCGCGCTTCCCGCGCCGCGAGCAGCCGCTCGCGCTCAGGGTTCAGCTCGCGATGGAGCCGGTCGACGAAACCGAGCGCCTCGGATGAGAGAACGTCGCTCATGCGGAAGGCACCCGCTCGGCAAGCTCGCGCGACCGCTCGGTTGCGGCGGTGATCGCGTTCAGGAACGCAGCGCGTACGCCGGAGCGCTCCAGCTCGCGGATCGCACGCGTCGTCGTGCCGCCGGGCGACGTGACTGCTTCGCGCAACTCGACCGGATGCATGTTCTCGTCACGCAGCAGTCGGGCGCTGCCGAACATCGTCTGCACGACGAGGCGCGTCGAGACGTCGCGCGAGAGCCCGAGCAGCAGGCCGGCCTCGATCATCGCCTCGGCCAGCAGCGCGAAGTACGCAGGGCCGGATCCGCTGAGCGCGGTGACCGCGTCCATGTCGTCTTCGGCGACGCGCACGACCGCGCCGAGATGACCGAGTGCCGTCGTCGCCACGTCCAGGTCCTCGTCGCGTGCGTGGTCGCCTCCGCAGATCCCGGCGATCCCCTCGTGCACCAAGGCCGGCGCATTCGGCATCGCGCGGACGACGCGCGCTCCGTCGGGAAGCCGCGATTCCATCGCTCCCGTCGTGACACCGGCTGCCACCGACAGGAGCGTCTGCTGCGGCGAGACGTGCGGGGCGATCTCCGCGAGCACCGCCGCGATGTCCTGCGGCTTGACGGCGACGATGACGAGACGCGCGTCGCCGATCGCCGCGGCGTTGTCGGCCGTGGTTTCGACGCCGTAGAGGGCAGCGAGCGCATCGCGCCGCTCGGCCCGACGGCTCGTGACGACGACCTCACCCGCCTCGCGCCAGCCGCTCGAGAGAAAGCCGCGCAGCATCGACTCGCCGAGGCGCCCGGCACCGAGAATCGCGATCCGCCTTTCGTCGCTCACGCTGCCGACCAGCCTAGATCGAGGGTGACCGGCACGCCGGTGAGCCCGCGCCCCGACGGCCCGAGGAGATAGGCAACGAGATCAGCCACTTCTTCCGGTTCGAGCAGGCGCTTCACCGCGTGCTTCTCGATCACCGCGTCGAGGCCGCGCTCGTCCACCTGCCGCTCGGCCAGCGGCGTCCGCACGAAGGCGGGGCACACCGCCGTCGCGCTGATGCCGGCGGAGGCACCTTCGAGGGCGAGGGTCTTGACGAGGCCGAGCACACCGTGCTTCGCCGCGACGTACCCCGCCTTGTTCGGCGATGCGGTGAGGCCGTGCACCGAGGCGATCACGCAGATCCGCCCGTCACCCGACGAGGCGAGCGCGTCCCACGCGTACTTCGCGAGCAGGAACGGCGAGGTGAGGAGCAGGGCGAGCAGCGCGTCCCATCGCTCTTCCGGGAGATCGCGGACCCGCGCGACGTGCTGGAACCCGGCGTTCGGGACGATCGCGTCGAGCTGCCCCCAGGCCGCCAGCGCCGCGTCGACCACGGCGCGGTTCCCTTCCCGTGTCGTCAGGTCCGCATCCTCGACGTCGACGCCGTGCACCGTCCACCCGTCCACCTCGAGCCGGGTCACGATCGCGGCGCCTATGCCGCCGCGCGCGCCGGTGACCAAGGCGACCTTCAGCGGTAGTACCGGAATACGATCTCCGCGACGCAGACAGGCTTGTCGGCGCCGTCTCGCTCGATCGTCGCCTGCATCGTCGCCTGCCCGCCCCAATCCTGCTCGTCCAAATCGACCACCTCGAAACTCGCACGCAGCCGCGAGCCGACGGGAACCGGCGCGGGAAAGCGAACCCGGTTCAGGCCGTAGTTGATCGACATGCTGCCACCCTGGCGCGGAACGACCTCGTAGGACGCCGCGGGGAGCAGCGCGAGCGTGAGATAGCCGTGCGCGATCGTGCTGCCGAACGGTCCGTCCTTGGCGCGGGCCGGGTCGACGTGGATCCACTGGTGGTCGTCGGTCGCCTCGGCAAACGCGTCGATCCGGTCCTGGGTGACCTCGATCCAGCCGGAAGGCCCGTAGACGTCGCCGACGTTCATCGCGCCTCGCCCCAGCGCACGACCGCGGCCGCCCAGGTGTAGCCCGTCCCGGCAGAGAGGAGTAGCACCGCGTCCCCGTCGCGCACACGGCCGTCGCGCACCGCGCGGTCGAGCCCGAGCAGCGAGTCGACGCCGCTCATGTGGCCGGTGTCGTCGAGGTACACCGCCTGATCTTCGCGCATTCCGAGCTCGGCGAGCAACGCGACGAACATCGAGCGCTTGGTGTGCAACGGGCACACGAAGGCGATGTCGGCCAGAGTTAGGCCCGAGCGCTCGACCGCCCCCCGCGCGACCGCGAGGAAGTTCGGCAACGACTCCCGGTCGAGGCCGCCCTTCATCTCCTGCGGGTCCTGGACGTCGAGGTACCGGTAGCCGTCGGGATCGACCGAGCCGCCGCCCGGCACCTTGACCTGCAGTGCATACGCACCGTTGGTGATCGTGTGCGCGCCGAGCACCTCGTTCCGGCTCGAGTCGCCGACGAGAAGCCCTGCGACTGCGCCGTCGCCGAAGTTGAACATGAACCGCGAGCGCTCGTTCGCGTAGTCGAGGAGATACGACTCTCGACAGGCGGCGACGAGCAGGATCGTGCCGAGCTCAGGTTCGGCGCGGAGCAGGTCGCGCCCGACCCGCACGGCGATCGGCGTCCCGTGCGAGACGTTGTCGTACTCGAGTGCGAACGCGTTGCGGGCACCGAGACGGTGCGCGATGTGCGGGGCCACCTGCCAGACGGCGTAGTCGCGCCACATCGAGCCGTAGTAGAGGACGACGTCGATCGCGAGCGGGTCGGTGCCCGTCTCGTCGAGCAGGCGCGTCGCCGCGGCGACCGCCAGGTCGCTCACGTGCTCGTCGGCTGCAGCGATGTGCTTGCCGCGCAGCCCGAACTTCTCGACAATCACACGCTCCGGGATGCCGGACCGCTCGGCGACCTCGGCGGCGGTCAGCCACCGCTCCGGCAGATAGGAGGCGGTGGCCGCGAGACCCACCCGCCTCATGCGTCCGCCTCGAGGATGCAGCGGATGAGGCGTTCGAGCTCGCCCCAGACGCGCCCGGGGAGCGGCGCCCCGTCGCCCCAGAGGATCCACTTCATCCCGATCATCTCGCCGAGGCCCATCAGGGCGAACGCCGCAACTTCGGCGTCGAGCTTGCCGATCTCGCCCGACGCCGACGACTCGCGCAGCGCCTCGATGTACCCGGCCGAGAGGCGGTCGTAGTGGTAGCGGAGCATCTCCGGCGACACGAACTCCGCCTGCCGGATGATCCGGTAGAGCGCCGGATGGTCCGAGGTGAAGCGGAAGTAGGCGTCGAAGCCGTTGAGCTCCTGCTCGAGCCGCGTCGCTCCCGCCGATGACGCTTCCTTCATGGCGTGACGCACCCTGCGGTTGAGGTCGCGAACGAGCTCGTCGAAGATCGCCTTCTTCGAGTCGAAGTAGAGATAGAACGTCCCCGCGGCGACCCCGGCCGCCTCGGCGACCTTGACGATCGAGGCGTCGTGATAGCCGAGCGCGCCGAACACGTGCTCGGCGGCGTCGAGCAGCCGCCGGCGCGTGTCGAGCCCGCGCTTCGAGAGCGGACGCCCCTCGGCGTTCAGGATCACGTCGGTCATACCGGCACCTGCAGCTCGGACTTCTGCACCTTCCCCATCGAGTTGCGCGGCAGCGATTGGACGGCGGCGATGGTCTTCGGCACCTTGAAGCGAGCGAGCCGCTCGCGGCAGAACGCGAGCAGAGCCTCCTCGGCCGTCGGCCGGACGAGCACGACGAACGCCGCACCGACCTCGCCCCAGGTCCCGTCGGGGACGCCGATGACGGCCGCGTCCGCGACGTTGGGGTGCTCGTGCAGCACCGACTCCACCTCGGCCGGATAGACGTTCTCGCCGCCGGAGATGAACATCTCCTTCAGGCGACCCTTGACGAAGAAGTAGCCCTCCTCGTCACGCTCGACGATGTCGCCGGTGTGCAGCCAGCCGCCCGCGAGGGCAACTGCCGTCGCCTCGTCGTCGTGCCAGTAGCCGGGGAAGACGTTCGGGCCGCGCACGAGCAGCTCGCCGTCGCCGGCCACGTCCACCTCGACGTACGGGTACGGCTTGCCGACGGATCCGAGCTTGCGCATCGCGTCCTGCGGCGGCAGGCACAGAACGTTCGGCGCCGCCTCGGTGAGCCCGTACCCCTGCACGATCTCGACGCCTCGGTCGCGCCACACCTCGAGCAGCGGCACCGGCATCGGCGCCCCGCCGACGACCGCGCGGCGAAGCGAGGAGAGGTCTGCAGACGCGAAGCCCGGCTCCTGCGCCATGAACAGGTAGTTCGCGGGGACGCCCATCATCGTCGTGACGCCCTTGTCCTCGATCAGCCGAAGGGCGCGCGCAGGCTCGAACTGGCGCTCGAGAACGACGCGCGCTCCCTTCCACCACGCGAGCAGCGGCTGCACGTTCCAGCCGCCGCAATGGAACTGCGGCAGGCACGCGAGCACGACGTCGTCCCCACCGACTCCGGTCGCGAGATCGAACGAGAGGTTCGTCCAGAAGCAGTTCGCGTGCGTGAGCAGCGCGCCCTTCGGCTTGCCGGTCGTGCCGCTCGTGTAGATGAGCAGGAGCCCATCGGAGTCCGACGGGGCTTGTAACAGACTGTTACTTGGTTGCAGTTCCGTGCGCGGTGACACGTCCGCAAGCGCCAGCGCTGCTTCGGCGAGCGCTCGGTGCTCCTCCTCGACCCACAAGGCGTCGGACCGGGCGTCGTCGAGCTGGAACGCGACCTCGGCCGGCGCGAGGCGCCACGAGATCGGGTGGAGGATCGCGCCGGCCTTGGCGCAGGCGAAGAAGAGCGCGACGTGCTCGGGCGAGTTGCCGGTCAACGTCGAGACGACCTCGCCGTGTGCGAGACACCGCGCGAGCTCGTCCGAGCGGTCGTCGAGATCCCGGTAGGACAGCTCGCGCCCGTCGAAGTCGATCGCAACGCGCGCGGGCGTCGCGCGCGCGCGGTCGCGCAGCCAGATGTCGATCGTGTGCCCGCTCATCCGAGGAACTCCGTGACGATCCTGACGAACCGGTCGGGGGCCTCCCAGAAGAAGAGGTGGCCGAGGCCCTCGAGCTTCTCGACGCGCGCACCCGGGATCCGCGCGGCGAGCACGTCGGAGTTGCGGACGTCGACGACGTTGTCGGCGGTACCGGTGACGATCAGCGTGTCCTGCGCGATCGGCGCGTCGACCCCGGCGAACGTCATGCCGGCGGCAGCTTGCGCCTGCCAACCGGCTGGATCGGGCGGGTTCGCCGTGCGCCGACGGACGAGCTCGTCGACCAGTGACGTCTGCGCCTCCGGCCCGAGTGCGTTCTCGACGAACCTGCGCAGCGCGACCTCGGGCGCGAGTGTCGGCGCCTCGGCAAAGAGCCGTGCAGTCACGCCTGGGAGAGGGAATCCGTGCGCCACTCCTGGATGCGTGCAACAGAGGACGAGCCGTGCGACGCGCGCCGGCCGAGCGACGGCGAGCTCCTGCGCGATCATCCCGCCGAGGCTCGCGCCCAAGACGTGCGCGCGCTCGACTCCCGCCTCGTCGAGCACCTGGAGCGCGTCGTCGGCCATCTGCTGCGCGGAGTACGGCCCGGGCGGCTTGTCCGAGTCGCCGATCCCTCGGTTGTCGAACCAGAGCACCCGGTACCGCTCCGCGAGCGGCGCCAGGATCGGCTCCCAGCTCCAGCGCCCGTAGCCGAGCCCCTGGATCAGGAGCAGCGGCTGCCCGCCGCCGCGCTCCTCCCACGCGATCCTCACCGCAGCCTCAGCGCCTTCCCGATGCTGCCGATCCGCGCCAGACCGCCGGGCGCGAAGAAGACGACGAGGATGAAGATCACGCCGAGCACGAACAGCGGCTGCCCGAGCGGGGTCCGCAGGACCGACGGCAGCGACGAGACGGCGTGCGAGGCGGAAGCATCGCCGAGACGCTGGTTCGCCCAGGTGTAGAGGGCGCCGCCGACGAACGCGCCCCAGCGTGTGCCGGTGCCGCCGATCACGACCATCACGAGCAGCGTCAGCGTGAAGTTCGCCGTCGTCACCTCGGTCGACGGCCCGGTCTGCAGGAGCAGGTACACGACACCCCCTGCAGTGGCGAGGAACGACGCGAGCACGAAGACGAGCAGCTTGTAGCCGTACGGCCGCAAGCCGAGCACCTGCACGCGCAGCTCGTTCTCACGGATCGCTTCCCAGACGCGTCCGGGCGACGAGCCGACGGCCCAGCGGACGACGGCAAACACG
>JAICUZ010000351.1 GCA_025935595.1 Burkholderiales bacterium | reverse complement strand
TCGTGGCAGGCGGTCGGGGTCGCGGAGACACACGGCAACTGGGTGGGCGTGATCAGCACCGCGCTCCCGAACGGCGTTCTCGGCTGGGTGCCGCGGAAGGAGCTCAACCTACGGCGCGTTGCGTGGTCGATCGAGATCTCGCTCTCGTCACGCACGCTCGTGCTGAGCCACGACGGCGACGTCGTACGACGGATTTCGGTCGGCGTCGGCGCGGCGGACTCCCCCACGCCGGTCGGCCACTACGTCGTCACCGACCACATCGACCCTGCCGCCTACGGCACGTCGGCGTACGGCTGCTGCATCCTCGCGCTCTCGGGCCACCAGCCGCATCCGCCGCCGGGTTGGAACCCGAACCGCGACTGGCGGCTCGCGATCCACGGCGGCGCCCCGGGCGCGGTGTCGGCCGGCTGCGTGCACGCGGACGAGACGACGCTCCGGTACCTGATGCGGATGACCCCGCTCGGGACGCCGGTGACCGTCGAGGCGTAGGCGTCTGACGGATCGTCTGACGAATCGTCTGACGGACGTCTGACGATTTGGCCCCCCGCGGCCGACGGGACGCGGCCGAAGCGCGGTTCGGCTACGCAGGCGATTTCACGAAGCCGACACGGTCTCGTGACGGTCCAGAACTGATTCGACCGTCCGCGCTCTCAGCGCTCGATCTGGCTGCCGCCGACGATCGCGTCGCGACCGTCGGGATACCGCACCCACGCCTTGTGCGTGCCGTCGTAGTCGGGGCCGAAAAGGATGAGCGTCGCGTCGTCGCCGCGGACGCGGCACGGCGCGGTGCCCTCGGGATCGAGCCCGCGCCAGATGCGGATGAACGGGTTGCGCTCCCACTCGTCGCCGATCGTCGACGGAAGCGTGTGCCCCGGATGGATGCGCGTCTCGTGCGGCAACGACATCAGCGTGCGCATGATCGAGTCGACCTGGTTCGCGTAGCCGTCGGGACCGCCGTTGCCGGTGCCGCCGACCGTGCCCTTGAAGAGGCAGTCGCCGGTGAAGCAGTCCGTGTCGTCGACGAGCAGCGCCCAGTGCTCGCGCGCGTGACCGGGCGTCTCGAGGCCGCGAATCTGCAGCGTGCCCGACTGCACCGGCTCCGAGAACGACGTGACGACCGGGACGCCCCACCGCTCCGGGTTGACGACGTGGTCGCCGTCGCCGTGCGTGATCAGCACGTGCGTGAGCTCGATGCCCTGCTCCTCGACGATGCGTGCCAGGGGGTCCTCGACGCCGTTCGAGTCGACGATGAAGCCGTGCGTGCCGTCCGAGACGAGATACGCGTTGGACGTCCACGACGGGTGCTCGACGCGCTCAAGCAGCAAACTCGATCACGCTCCTGATCCCGTCCTGCGCCTCCATCAGCTCGAACCCCTTGTTGACCTCGTCGAGCGTGATGCGGTGGGAGATGAACGACTCCGCGTCGATGTCGCCGGCGAGCCAGCGGTCGACGAGCTTCGGAACGCCGTCGCGGCCTTTCACGCCCCCGAACGACGAGCCCGCGACGCGCCGACCCGTGATCAGGAACCGCGGGACGACGTCGAGTGTCTCTCCCTTGCCGGCGACGCCCGCGACCGTGCACAGCCCCCAGCCCATCCGCGCCGACTCGACCGCCTGCCGCATGACCGAGACGTTGCCCGTCGCCTCGAACGTGTAATCCGCGCCGAAGCCGCCGGTCGACTCGACGATCCGCGCAACGATGTCGTCTCCGCCGACCATCGTCTCCGTCGCGCCGTGCTGCGTCGCGAGAGCGAGCCGCCTTTCCGAGAGATCCACGCAGACGATGCGCTCCGCGCCCTGCAGCCGGCACCCGATGACCGCGCCGAGCCCGACCATGCCGGCGCCGAACACGACACACGTAGAGCCGGCCTCCACTTTCGCCGTGTTCATCGCGGCGCCGATGCCCGTGGAGAGCCCGCAGGCGAAGAGCGCGGCACCGTCGAGCGGCGCTTCGGGGTTGATCTTCGCGAGCGCGATCTCCGGCATCACCGTGTACTCCGCAAACGTGGACGTGCCCATGAAGTGGCGCATCGGGTCGCCGTCCAGGCGCAG
>JAICUZ010000010.1 GCA_025935595.1 Burkholderiales bacterium | reverse complement strand
GGTTCACCGCGTCGAGACCCCGGGCGGCGAAGTCGGCGACGTTGGTCCACGCCTGCTTCGGCTCGAGCGCGAACGAGCCGGCGGCGCGCAGCTCCTGCACGAGCGCCGATTGCGCGGCGACGTGCGCCGGCGGGGAATGCGACGAGATCTCGGCGTGCGGGAAGAGCTCGTGAATGACCGCCTCGGCCGACTCAGGCGTACGGTCCGGTGCGTACCGGAAGTTGACGTTCGCCTCGGCGTGCGCCGGGATCACGTTGGTGGCGATCCCGGCGGCGAGCTGCGTCACCGACATCACCTCGCGGAACACGAGCCCGTCGATCTCGACGTCGCGCGGCTCCGCGCGCAGCACCGGCGCGAGCCCGTCGAGCGCGACCGCGATCGCGTTCGTTCCGAGCCACGGCCGCGCCGAGTGCGCCGCACGGCCCGCGAACACGACGCGCGCGTTCAGGTTGCCGAGGCAGCCGAGTTGCAGCGTGTTGTCGGTCGGCTCGAGGCAGATCACGAGCTGCGCGTCGTCGACGATCCCCGTGCGCTCGAAGACGCCGGGCAGCGGGTTCTCCTCTGGGCCGAGCTCCTCGCGTGGGAAGAAGAGAAACGCGACGTCGTAGGCCGTCGCGGCCTCGTGTGCCCAGTTCGCGAGCTCGATCATCACGGCGAGCCCGCCTTTCATGTCGCTCGCCCCGAGCCCGACCACGGCTCCGTCCTCGATGCGACCCGGGAGGTTCGCCTGCGCGGGGACGGTGTCCGTGTGGCCGGCGAACAGCACGAGCGGCCGGCCGGACCGCTTCGCGAAGATCACCGACTCGCCGTCGTCGAACGCTGCATCGAGCCCCACGGAAGCCTTCACGTAGTCGTAGAGCGCGGCCTCATTCCTCGACTCCGAAGGGATGTCGACGAGGTCGAGGGCGCGGTCGGCGAGTGGCATGATGACCCGATGATTCCACGTACTCCGGAGCCCGAGCGCGGCTTCGTCCTTGCCGTGTTGGGCCAGGGAGTCGAGCCGGACGACGAGCTCGCCGAGATCCGCGAGCTGGCCCGGACGGCCGGCGTCGAGCCGGTCGGCGCGGTCGTCCAGCATCGCGCCCGTCCCGCGCAGCGCACCTACGTCGGCAAGGGCAAGCTCGAGGAGCTGAAGCAGCGGTTCGGCGACGCCGGCGCGGAGAGCCTGCTTGTGGACGACGAGCTCGATCCGTCGCAGCAGCGGTTCCTCGAGAACGCGCTCGACACGCGCGTGATCGATCGAACACAGCTGATCCTCGACATCTTCGCCCAGCACGCCACCTCGGCCGAGGGAAAGCTCCAGGTCGAGCTTGCACAGCTCGAGTACAACCTCCCGCGCATGCGCGGCATGTGGCAGCACCTCGAGCGCCTCGGGGGCGGTGTCGGGACACGCGGGCCCGGCGAGTCGCAGCTCGAGAGCGACCGCCGGACGGCGCGACGCCGGATCACCCTGTTGCGCCGGCGCCTCAAGGAGCTCGAGAAGCAGCGCGCGACCCGCCGCCGCGAGCGCAAGCGCAACGAGACGCCGACGGTCGCGCTGGCGGGTTACACGAATGTCGGCAAGTCGACGCTGCTGAACGCGTTGACCGGCGCCGACGTGTCGGTGGAGGATCAGCTCTTCCACACGCTCGACCCCACGACGCGCGGCTTCGACTTCGAGGGGCGCCGCTATCTCGTCACCGACACGGTCGGGTTCATCCGGCGGCTGCCGCACCACCTCGTCGAAGGCTTCGCGTCGACACTCGAAGAGACGCTCGTCGCGGACATCGTCCTCCATGTGGTCGATGCGTCGGCGGCCGACGACGAGCAGGACCGGCAGCGCGACGCCGTCGGCGACGTGCTGCACGAGATCGGTGCGGGTGAGCTCCCCGTTGTGATCGTGTTGAACAAGATCGATCGGGTCGATCCGCTCGGACGCCGCCGGCTCACGAACCGGTTCCCGGACGCGGCGCAGGTGTCGGCGCTCACGGGTGAAGGGCTGGAACAGCTGAAGAGCGAGCTCGCGCGCCGGTTCGAGGATCGGTGGGAACGCGTCCGGCTCCTCGTCCCATATGCGGAAGGTGGCCGGCTCGCGGAGCTCTATGCCCTCGGCGCGCCGGTCGAAGAGCGCGAGGACACGCCCGACGGCGTGCTCGTGATCGCACGCCTTCCTCGCCGCGAGGTGCCGCGCTTCGCGCCGTTCCTCGTCGCCGAGTCGCGCTCGCACCGCGAGAGCGCGTGACGATCAGGCTCGAGATCAAGAAAGTGCGTGACGGGGCCGTCGTCCCCGCCCGCGCCTATCACGGCGACGCCGGGATGGATCTCGCTGCGTGTGAACGCGTCGAGCTCGCTCCCGGCGCGCGGGCGCTCGTGCCGACAGGGCTTGCGGTCGCGATCCCCGACGGATACGCGGGCTACGTGCAGCCACGCTCCGGGCTCGCGGCGAAGCACGGGATCTCGATCGTCAACACTCCGGGCCTCGTCGACTCGGGCTATCGCGGCGAGCTGCTGGTCAATCTCGTGAACCACGACGAGGCGCAGTCGTTCGTCGTCGAACCGGGGATGCGGATCGCGCAGCTCGTGATCCTGCAGGTGCCGCCGGTCGAGCTCGTCGAGGTCGAGGAGTTGCCGGACAGCGAGCGGGGCGCGGACGGATTCGGGTCGTCGGGTTGATGGAGCCGCGGATCCGCGTCAGCTCGATCCTCCGCTGGCAGGGGCGAGTGCTGCTCTGCCGACAGGAGAAGCCGGGGAAGGAGTACTGGCTGCTGCCGGGCGGCGGCGTCGCCGGCGGCGAGACGCTGATGGAAGCGCTCAGGCGCGAGCTCCGGGAGGAGCTCGGCATCGAAGCCGACGTGCAGTTCGAGGGGCCCGTCGCGATCGTCGACTCGATCGCGCCGAAGACGATGGTCCCGTCGCGCAAGCACGTCGTCCACATCATCTTCTCGGCCGACCTCTCGCACCGTTCGCTCTCGGACGTGGAGACGCACGACGCGGCGGTGAAGGGCGCGCGGCTGTTCTCGAACGACGAGCTGGACGAGGTCGTCGTCCACCCGCCGATCAAGCGGTTCCTCGAGCGCTGGCAGCCGGGTGATCCGGCGGTCTACCTCGGGGCGCTCTGGGCGCGCTAGAACCGCCCGCCGCGCGAGCGTGCTCTCGCGGACGAGACGGCGTGTGCCTCGCGCTCCAGCTCGTCCGGAAGCGGCTCGAGCCGCGCCTCGACGCCGGCGTGCGCAAGCGCCTCCTCGAGCAGCCGATCGGCGAACCAGGGGTTGCGGGGAAGCAGCGGCCCGTGCAGGTACGTGCCGTAGACACGTTTGTAGCGGCAGCCCTCGAACCCCGACTCGCCGTCGTTGCCGAAACCCGAGACGACCCGCCCGAGCGGCTCGGCGCCCTCGTCGAGGATCGTCCGGCCCGCGTGGTTCTCGAAGCCGGCGAGCGTCTCACCGGCCCACGCGCAGTCGAGGAGCACGTCCCCGATCATCCGGCGTTCGCCGGCGACGGTGTGCAACGGCAGCAGCCCGACGCCGGGCAGGTCGACACCCGCGACGTCGCGGTAGGACCGGCCGAGCAGCTGGTAGCCACCGCAGACGGCGAGGAACGCCGCACCCGCCTCGACGGCTTCGCGCAGCGGCCCGCTCTTCGCTGCGAGGTCGTGCGCGACGAGCTCCTGCTCCCGGTCCTGCCCGCCACCGACGTAGAAGAGATCCACGGTCGGCACCGCGTCGCCCATCCCGATCGCCTGCACGTCGAGCTCGTGGCCGCGCACGCGTGCGCGAGCGGACAGCACCGCGATGTTGCCGCGATCGGCGTAGATGTTCAGGTACTCCGGATACAGATGGCCCACCCGGATCCTCATGCTGCGCGCTCCCAGTAGTTCGTCACGTGCCCGCGCGCGGCGAGCGTCCGGCGCAGTGCGAGCATCGCCGTGTAGGTGGGGAGCACGGTCAGCTCGCCGCCGGCGGGCGTGAGCTCGAGCCCGCGGTCGAGGGCCGCGTCGAGCGCCGGCACGACCTCGATCCGGTCGCGGTCGAATCCGCCGTAGGCGAACCGGAGGGCCAGCTCGGCTGCGCGAGAGCCGCTCGCGACGAGCCGGTCGAGCCCGTCGAGCAGTGGCTCGAAGTCGACGTCCCAGATCCACGAGACGTCCCGGCCGTCGGCGATCCCGTCGTTCAAGGCGATCACCGCGACCCGTGACGCGGCGCCTTCGACCAGGGTCCGGATCGCCTCGTTCGCGCCTGCCGGATTCTTGATCAGGAGCATGAGGACGCGACGGTCGCCGATCGGAATCCGCTCGAAGCGGCCGAAGGCCGCCGAGAAGCGCGCCAGTCCGTCGCGCACGTCGTCGAGCCCGATGCCGAGGGCGACGGCGAGCGACGCCGCGCCGAGTGCGTTGTAGACGTTGTAGAGGCCGGGCAGGCGAAGCTCGACACGCGCCTCGCCTTCGGCCGCGACGAGTGTGAACGCCGCACCGTCGAGACCGCGCAACTCGATGTCGCGCGCCGTGACGTCGAGCGGCGGCCGCGCGTGACCGCAGTTTGGGCAGCGGTAGTCGCCGAGATGACCGACGTATGCGGCCGCGTACTCGTACGGTGTGCCGCAGCGCAGGCAGTACTTCGAGTCGGCGGCGTGCTGCAGCGCCGAGCGCGCGACGCGCGGATCGTCGAGCCCGAACACGCGGCCGCCGGGGCGGGCGAGGGCGCCGACCTGCGGGTCGTCGCCGTTCACGACGAGCTGCGCGTGGGGGAGGGCGGCGACCGCCGCACGCCAACGGCCGGCGACGAGCTCGAGCTCGCCGTAGCGATCGAGCTGGTCGCGGAACAGGTTGCAGAGAAGGAGCGCCTTGGGCCGCACGCGTCTGCTCACCTCGGGGAGCGCGCCCTCGTCGACCTCGAACAGGCCGAGCTGGGCGTCACGCGCCTCGAGGAGCGCGGAGGCGACGCCGGAGACGAGGTTCGCGCCCGAGTCGTTGTGTGCGACCCGCACATGCGGCCGCAGGATCTCCGCCACCATCGCCGTCGTGGTCGTCTTGCCGTTCGTCGCCGAGACGGCGACGGAGCCCTGCGGGAGCCGGGTTGCGAGCGCGTCGATCGCGGCCGGGTCGAGCTTCCAGAGCAGCTTCCCCGGGAGCGTCGTGCCGCCGCCGCGGCCGGCCATGCGCGAAAGCGCTCCGGCGGCGCGGACGAGGGGGAGAAGGGCGCGCACCGGCTCACGGTAACGGACTAGCCTCTACTTGCGCTTCGTTCACCTTGATCTACCATTCTTGTATGGCCCGGAAGCCCTACCGGGCGATCGCCAAGATCGACCCGGCGGCCCTCGCCGAGTTCCGAGCCGGCATCCGGCGGCGCTACTCCGACGAGCAGATCCTGGCGGCGCTTCAGGCCTCGGCGGCGCGGCTCGGCCGCTCGCCGACCATGAAGGAGTTCGCCGCCGACCCCGACGCGGGGATGCACCCGCAGACGGTGATCGAGCACTTCGGGACGTGGAACGCCGCCAAGCGCGCGGCGGGCCTCATGCCGCGCCGCTTCGCCACGCGTGAGGAGCTGGTGGCACAGCTGCGACAGCTCGGCGACGAGCTCGGCCGTACACCGACGGCGCAGGACATCCGCTCGCGGCGCGGGACGATGCCGTCCGCGTCGCTCTACTGGCACACGTTCGGCTCGCTGTCGACGGCGCTCCGTGAAGCCGGGTTCGACGTCGCCGTCGGCGAGGAGCGCCTCGAGCGTGCGATCTCGCAGGGGGCTGAACTGTCGCGCGCACTCGGTCGCCTTCCCAAGTTCGGCGATTGGCAGGATGCGCGCCGCCGCGACGAGTCGCTGCTCACCGAGTGGCAGGTCTACCGGCTGTTCGAAGCGCGGCGTGGAGCGTGGGGGACGTTCCAGTACCTCGTCCGCGAGCGGCTGACCGACGAGGGCGTCGCGGTGAACGCCGACGGCTCGGTCGGTTCTTAGATCGCCGCGATCGCCGCGAGGCGCGTCATGCAGAACTCGCGCTCGCCGGGCGCCCGCACAGAAGGCAGCGGGTCGGGCTCGACGTACTCGAGATCGGGCCGGAAGCGCTCGCGCCGTACGACCTCGCCGCCGGCCAGGGCGAACCACGATCCGGCCTTCACCTCGCGCGTGCGCAACTTCACACGGCAGTACTGCTCGACGGTCTCGAGCGCGAGCTTCGTCGACGCGAAGAAGACCGCGCCGCGCCCCTCGCCGAGCCAGAGCGGGCGGCCGCTGCCGCGCGCGACGAACACGACGTCCGGCTCGCGCTCGTCGAGCCAGCTCGTCGCGAGCGCCCCGCGAAGACGCTCGAGCGCATCCGGGTCGTTCCGCGAATGCGCAGCCAGCGCAAAGATCGCTTCGGAGTCGACGGTCATCTTCGCCTCGGCACGCGCACAGGAGTGGGGGGCCAGGAGCTCGTCGTCGTTCGTGATGATGCCGTTGTGGATCCCGACCACCGGCCCGTGGCGGACCGGATGGTTGTTGGCGCTGATCGCCGGATGCCCCTTCGTGTAGTCGCGCACGTGGACGAGGAGCTGCGTGGCCTCGCCGGGGACGGCGATCCGCTCGAGCAGCTGCGACGCCGGCGTGCGCTGCTTGACGACGGTCGCGTAGGCGTCGTCAGGGCTTCGGTAGGCGTAGCCGACTGCGTCGGCGCCGCGCTCGGCGATGGCGGCGAGGAGCGCCTGGGCGGACAGCGTCCGGTCGAGAGTCGACCCGGATTCGACGCTGTATCCCGCAATACCGCACATAACTCGATCCTATGAATGAAGACGGACGCCGGCTCGGAAAAGTTGCCGGAACCGACGCATTCTTTACATCTCAAGCTCGCGCTTCCTCCCGCCGATAGGGGATATGTGGAGCATCCGCTTCCCGACGCGGCGTTTGACAGCGAAGCCGACGCCGCCCTCGACCTGGTCGACGTCGAAGAGGACGACGACGGCGAGGAGGAGCCGCGCAATGCGGCACTCAGCGAGGATGAGCGCCTTCAGACCGCCGACCCGCTGAAGCTGTACGTCCGCCAGATCGGCGACGGCCGGCTGCTCACTGCGTCGGAGGAGCGCGAGCTCGCCCGGCGCAAGGACCTCGGCGACGACTCTGCGAAACGGCGCCTGATCGAGTGCAACCTGCGGCTCGTCATGTCGATCACGCGCAACTACACGAAGGCCGGCGTCCCGCTCCTCGACCTCATCCAGGAGGGCAACCTCGGCCTGATCCGCGCCGTCGAGAAGTTCGACTACAAGATGGGCTACAAGCTCTCGACCTACGCGACCTGGTGGATCCGGCAGGCCGTGACGCGCGCGCTCGCCGACCAGGGCCGCACCATCCGTCTCCCCGTCCACGTCGCAGAGCAGGTGCGCCGGGCCCAGCGCTCGCGCCGTCAGCTCGCGCAGAAGCTGAACCGCGACCCGTCGGTCGACGAGATCGCGGCGGACGCCGGGTTCACGCCGGAGCGCGTGCGGGAGCTGTTCGACCTCGTCGAGGACCCGGTCTCGCTCGAGACGCCCGTGGGCGACGGCGAGAGCATGGTCGCCGACCTGATCGAGGACGAGAAGTCCGAGTCGCCGGACAGCGCGACTGCCGACCACGCCCGGTCGGCCGAGCTCGCCGAGGCGATCGACCGGCTCAACCCGCGGATGCGGCACGTCGTGCTCCGCCGCTTCGGGCTCGACGGCCGCCAGCCGCAGACCCTCGAGGAGGTCGGCCGCGATCTCGGCATCACGCGTGAGCGCGTGCGGCAGCTCGAGTCACGTGCACTGAAGGAGCTGCGCGCCGTCGCGCCGGGGCTCCAGCACTACCTGCAGACGTAAAACCTCTACGTCGTGTAGGCGACGGCTTCCATCTCGTGGAGCGTCGCGAGGCGCTTCAGCGCCTCTACTTCGATCTGGCGGACGCGTTCGCGCGTCAGGCCGAGGCGGCGGCCGATGTCCTCGAGCGTCTTCGGCTCGGCATCGCCGAGCCCGTAGCGCAGGACGACGACGTGACGGTGGCGCTCCGGCAAAGCCTTCAAGGCGGTGGCGAGCGTCTCCGAGCGGAGTGAGTGCTCGACCTGCTCGTCCGGCAGCGGCCCCTCGCCGGCGACGAAGTCGCCGAGCACCGCGTCGTCGGAGTCACCGACGGGGGCGTCGAGCGACGTCGACGCGCGCGCGGCGGCGCGCACCTCGCGGGCCTGCGTGAGGGGCAGGTTGGCCTCGTCGGCGATCTCCTCGAGCGTCGGCTCGCGTCCGAGCACCGCCCAGAGGGAGCGCTCGGCGCGGTTCATCTTCTGGAGCCGCTCGACGATGTGGACCGGCATCCGGATCGTGCGTGCCTTGTCAGCGAGGGCGCGTGCCACCGCCTGGCGGATCCACCAGGTGGCGTAGGTCGAGAACTTGTAGCCGCGGCGCCAGTCGAACTTCTCGACGGCGCGGATCAGGCCGAGCGTCCCTTCCTGGATCAGATCGAGGAACGGCAGGCCCTGGTTTCGGTAGTTCTTCGCGATCGAGACGACGAGGCGGAGGTTGGACTGGATCATCCGCTGCTTCGCCTGCGCGTCGCCGGCCTCGATCTTCTTCGCCAGCTCGACCTCCTGGGCGGCTGTCAGGAGCGGGTGACGGCCGGCCTCGCGCAGGAAGAGCTGCAGCGCGTCGGTCGTCGTCTCCCAGGTGACCTGGAGCGGCGGCTGGGGCTCCGGGGCAGGCTCGGGCGGGTGGTCGTTCTCCTCGAGGTCGTTGACGAGGTCGATCTGGCGCGTCTCGAGCTCGCGGTGCACTGCGTCGATCTCGAGTGCGTCGAGCCCGAGCGGCTCGAGGACGTCGTTCAACTCCGACTGCAGGAGCGTGCCGCGTTCCTCCGACACGTCGACAAGCTGCCGTAGATCCTCGCTCAGGCTGAGGATGTCCGTCTCGGTGGCAGACACTCGGGACGGTCTTTAGCCGAATCGGCGTCCGTTCAAACACACGATTCCCGCATCAACGTTCGTGCGCACGGAAATGCATGTTCTGTCAAGTCAGCACAGAAACGTGCGCACCCGTCCACTGATCCACAGGGTTCTCCCCAACCCGGCCCAAAAGTCGTGGAAATGTGGACAATTTCGCGCACGCAAAATGCGGCAAATGTGTGTCGAGGACGCTTGCAGGGACGCGTCCCAACCCGTAGGTTCCCTCTTGCACCGAGCACGGAGCGCGAGTAGGTCGAAGCCGCTCCCGAGGGCCGTAGGCGGAAGCCAAAGGTTCACGGGGGAGGTGGACGAAAGCGCCACCGGCTCGGTGAATTTTTGCGTGGACCGTTAGAGCGCACGGCACGAAGCACGAGCCGGCGCGGCGCAAACGGAATTCACCGCAAATTGCACCAAACCGTTCCGGAGCGACTTGCATGCCGCCTCGACACGCCGTAGGTTCCCTCTTGCACCGAGCACGGAGCGCGAGTAGGTCGAAGCCGCTCCCGAGGGCCGTAGGCGGAAGCCAAAGGTTCACGGGGGAGGTGGACAAAAGCGCCACCGGCTCGGTGAATTTTTATGGTCCCGATCGACCAGCTAGGATCGCCCGCGATGCACTTCCCCCGCCCTCCCGCTTTCGATCACGGCGTCGTCTCGTTCGCGTGGGCGCTCTTCTTCGGGCTCTTCGTGTGGATCGGCGGCGCGGCGGTGGGCTACGGCAGCGCCGTGAGCTTCATCGTCGGCGCCGTCGTCGGCTTCCTCGTGTTCCTCTTCGTCCGCGTCTACGGCGAAGACGAACCGCGCCGACCGTGAGAGCCGGTCAGCGCGAACATCAGTAGCCGCGCGAGCTCCGCGCCGACCTTCCCGACCAGGCGCGCGTACGCGGACGGGCGCTCGTGCCCGACCGCTGCGCAGTGGACGAGGATCAGGTGGTCCCCCCGCTCTTCGCGCTCAGGTTCCGGATGGGATTCGGCGACGCTCGACATGGCCTACTGGACCTATCGGTCGGACCTAGAGTCGGAAATACCCTCGTGGGAGGGAACCCCTCTAGGAAAGAGTCAGGCGACGAGCGTCGAACGCCGCCGACCACAGCTCTTCGTGGAACTCCGCCACCGTCGCAGCCGCGTCGTCCTCGAACAGATGCTGCACGACACCGACCTCGCGATCGTTCACGAACGGAACATCGAGGTGCGCGCGCGACACGAGGTTCACTGACACTTTCCCGCACACCGGGCAGCGCACCGCCAGCCCGACGCGGTCGCCGCTTCCGGCCGGTGCGAGCAGCATGAACGCCGACGGGTAGACCGGCCGCGGGCGTTCCTCCGGCCAGCAGAAGAAGCTCCACGGCCACTCCCCCGCTCTGATCCTGGATGCCGCGAGCTCGACGAGCTCGCCGCCGATCGGCTCGTTCCGCGACGTCATCAGGTTGAGGAACGTCGTTTCGTCCTGCAGCCCGAGCGGCGCCCAGTCGAGCTCGTCGTGTGTGAGCAGGCCAGGGTGATCGTGGCCGCAGCCGCACGCGAACTCCACGCGATAGACCGTCGGGTGGTGCGGGCCGGGCAGCTCTTCGAGCCGGCGGAACCGCGAGAGCACGACGTGCGTCTCGCCGTGCACCGGACAGGAGAACGTGTAGGACGTGGTCAGCGAGTCGTACATAGGGATTCTCTACCCCATGGAACGGACGTCTCACCTGCCCTCAGTCTCCCTAACCTCCGACACCGCCGCCGCCCATCTCGCTGCCTGAGCCGGCCGGCGCGACGGCCTTCCCCGATCCGTCGACGACGAACCACTTGCCCCCGAACGTGTTCAGGTCCTCGCCCTTCATGCTGCCCGGCGTCTTGTTGTCGCCGACGTAGTAATAGAGCGGGTGACCGTGGTAGACGACCTGCTTGGTGCCGACGTTGTAGGGCGGCCACGTCGCGGCGCACGGGCCCGAGCAGGTGCTCTTGCCGTTCGTGTCAGCCTCGAACAGGTAGAGCGTGCGGCCGCTCCGGTCGACGGCGATCTTCCCGAGCTTCGAGCTCGCGAGCTTCACATCCCCCGCTCCGGCGCTCGACTTCGAGTTCGAGCCGCCGCAGCCGGCGAGCAAGACCACCGCTGCGACCACCATGGTGGGTAGCGCGAAACGTCTCATGCCGAGAAGTACGCGGCCGGGCCGCAAGCGGTTTCGTTTCAGTAGGTGATGAGCGCGTGCAGATCGAGACCGGCCAGCCGCTCCCGGCCGCCGAGGAACGTCAGCTCGATGATGAAGCAGGCACCGACCACGACACCGCCGAGCTGCTCCACGAGCCCCTTGATCGCCTCCACGGTGCCGCCGGTCGCGAGCACGTCGTCGTGGATGACGACGCGCGAGCCGTCCGGGATCAGCTCGGGATGAAGCTCGAGGGAGTTCTCGCCGTACTCGAGCACGTAGCTCGCGCTCACCGTCTCCGGCGGCAGCTTCCCCGGCCGGCGCGCGGGAACGAAGCCGACGCCTGCCTCGATCGCGATCGCCGAGCCGATCCAGAAGCCGCGTGCCTCGGCGCCGAGGACGATGTCCGCGTCCTTGGAGCGCACCCACTCGGCGAGGCCGCCGACCGTCTCGCGCAGGAGCTGCGGGTCGGCGAGCAGCGGCGTCACGTCCTTGAACCCCACGCCGGGCGTCGGGAAGTCCTGAACCTCCCGGACCTTCGCCTTCAGATCTGTCACTGAGCCAAGTCTCGCAGGTCGCGCCAGAAGAGCAGCGACGAGAGCTCGCCGGCCAGCTCCGCGAGCTGGTGCAGATCGCGGAGCGCCTGCGCGCGCCGCTCCGCGTTGCGGCCGCGGAGCGCCGGCGCGACGAGCTGCTCGAGGAGCGCCGCCTCCCGCCCGGTCGCCGTGCGGAACGTCCGCAGGTTGCGCGGGGCCACGCCGAAGCGCGTCAGCTGAGCGCACGTTGCTGCGACGTCGGCGTCCGACTCGGGATATCGCTTCGTGGAACCGCTGCCGTGCGGCGCGAGCAAGCCGAAGTCTTCGAGCTCCTTTGCGAGGTCCGGCGCGACGCCGGACCGCTCGCACAGCTCCTCGAACGTGATCGCCTCTTCCTCGCCGCCGAGCGCCGCCGGCCGCTTGCGCTTCCGCTCCTTCGCGCCGGGTGCATCGAGCTCGTCCTTGATCACCCGCAGCGGCAGGAACTCGTCGCGCTGGAGCCGCAGGATCTTCTGCAGCCGCTCGAGGTCCGACTCGCTGAACAGGCGATAGCCGCCCTGTGTCCGCCGCGGCGCAAGCAGACCTTCGTCCTCGAGGTAGCGGATCTTCGAGATCGAGATGTCCGGGAACTCCTCGCCGAGCCGCCGAACGACCTCGCCGATGCGCAGGAACCGCTCGCGCTGCTCCGGAGCGGTCGACGTCATGCGATGAACGTCAGCCGGTACTTGCCGACCTGCAGCTCGTCTCCCTCGTGGAGCGGCACACGGTCGATGCGCTTGCGGTTGACGAAAGTGCCGTTCAGCGAGCCCTGGTCCTCGACCACGAACACGCCGCCGTCCTCGACGAGCACGGCGTGGTTGCGGGAGACGGTCACGTCGTCGAGGAAGATCTCGCAGTCGGGCGAGCGGCCGATGCGCGTGCGTGACCCGGTGGGCCGGAAGCTCTCCCCCGCCCTGCCGCCGCCTGCGCGGACGACGAGCGCCGGGCCTTCGAGACCGAGCGTGTGATCGTCGGTGAGCTCGGCGACGTCCTCGGGCGTCAGCGACTGCGTCGCCTCGGACGCCGGCTCGGCCCGCGGCAGCATCGCACCGCAACGCGCGCAGAAGTTGGCGGCCTCCGGGTTCTGGAAGCCACACTCGGTGCAGTACACCGGGGTCATGCGGTCGGTGCCGTCTTCCCGGTGAGGATCGCGGTGAGCCGGTCGACGTCGACCTGGTCGAGGACGCTCTGCCCCCCGGTCGCCTGCAGGCGCGCGACGAGCTCGGCGCGGAGGATGTCGATCTTGCCGTGGAGCAGGCGGCGCTGGTAGCTGACCTCGTGCTCCTGGTGTTCGAGGTCGTCGATCAGGGACTTCAGCTCGGTCTCCGAGAGTGAGCCGAGATCGGGTAGCGGTTCCACGCTGCCGCCTTTCGTCGAGGTCTGCGATCCGAATTCCAGCAGAGGAGCCGTAAACCGTCAACCTCTACTTCAGGGTTCGTCGTTCACTTCACCGGGCCGCGCCGATCTCCTCCCGTTCGATCAGGTCGGTGACGAGTGTCCGGAGCTCCGTCTCGAGCTCTTCCGAGTCGGCGGGCGTCTCACCCTCGGCGTAGAGGTGGATCGTCGGCTCGTCGCCGTCCGGCAGCACCTGCACCCAGCCGCGCGAATCGAAGATCTTGATCCCGTCGGTCGTGTCGACGTTGCCGTCGGCGTAGCGCTCGTTGAGGACGCGCATGACGGCGCCCTTGAGCGCCCACGGGCACTGCACCTGGCGATGGACGAGCGTCGGTCGCGGGAGCTCGGAGACGAGCTTCGAGAGCGGCTCGTCGACGGGCGCGAGCAGCTCGAGCAGCTTGCAGAGCGCTGCGATCGCGTCGTAGGCCGGCAGGAACGCCGGGAAGACGTAGCCGCCACCTGGTGCGCCGGCGAAGACCACGCCGTCACCCGACGCGGCCCGCGTCAGCTCCGGCAGCGTCGCCGGCGTCCGCACGACGTCGTACCGGCCGCCGACGACCTCTTCGACCTGGCTCGTCGCGGTGATCGGGACGACGACCTTCCCGCCCTCGCCGCCAAGCAGCTTCAGGTACAGCAGCAGGGCCTGGTCGGGCCGCACCTCTCGCCCACGCTCGTCGATCAGGTAGAGCCGCTCGGCCGAGCGATCGAACACGGCGCCGAAGTCGGCGTTGACCGCCGCGACGAGCCGCTGCGCCTGGTCGATCGTCTCCGTGAGCCGGCCGGGCGTCGACCCGGCGTCGGACTCGAATGGGTGCGACGTGACCGCCTCGACGCCGAGTGGGCCGAGCACGAGCGAAAGCACGAAGCTGCCGGCCGAGTAGCCGTAATCGACGACGATGCGAAAACCGCGGGACCTGATCGCGTCCACATCCAGGTCGGCGAGCAAGTCGCTGGCGTAGCTCTCGCGGGCCCGCGCCGGATAGGTGATCGACCCGACGTCACTGAAGGGGACGCGCCGCAGCTCTTGCCGTGTGAAGTGCTTCTCGACCTCTCTCTGCATCTGGGAAGACAGCGCGATCCCAGGGCGCTCGAAGAGACGAATCTGCACCGCTTCCGGATCGGTCGTCGACGCCCCGACGTGGAACGCGGCGTCGTACCCCTGCGTCTTCAGCAGGTGCTTCCCGACCGGCGCGGGCAGCGTGCGCAGGTCGGCGACGTTCACGCCGGTCGAGTGGAGCCCCGAGATCAGCGCACGCTTGATCATCCGGTACGCCGGAGCGCTCTCGCGGCTCGCGACGACCCGGGCGCCTCGCTTGAGCGCGGTGCCGAGCGCCGCACCGAAACGCAGCGCGATCTCCGGGGTCAGATCGACGTTGACGAGGCCGACGACGCCGTCCTGCGCGAAGACGCGAGTCGTGCCGCGCGACTCCCAGATGAGGCTCTCGAAGATCTGCGCCCCGTAGTCGACCTCCTTGTACGGGTAGATGCGAACCCCCGGGTAGATGACGGACTGATCGCCGATCGTCACCTGGTCGCCGATCGCAACGCCCTCGTGGATGCGTGCGTGCGCCCTGATGTCGCAGTTGCGGCCGATGATCGCGCCCTCGACGACCGCGCTCCGGCCGATGTAGCAGGAGCCGTCGAGCACCGAGCGAGCGATGCGGCCGCGCTCGCGCAGCGTCGTCGCGGAACCGAGGACCGTGTACGGGCCGACGGACGCCTCCGGCGAGATCCGGGCGTAGTTCCCGATGAACGCCGGCCCCTCGACCCCTTCCACGTCGTCGATCTCGACGCCCTCGCCGATCCACACATCGCCGCGGATCTTCAGACCCGGCATATTCAGCCGGACGCGCTCGTCGAGTGCGTCGAAGTTCGCCTGACGGTACTGGTCGAGATTCCCGATGTCCTGCCAGTAGCCCTCGCAGACGCAGCCGTAGATCGGTCGGCCCATCTCGAGCAGCAGCGGGAAGAGCTCTTTCGAGAAGTCGTAGGGCCGGTCGGTCGGCACGTGCTTCAGCACCTCGGGCTCGAGCACGTAGATGCCCGTGTTGATCGTGTCCGAGAACACCTGGCCCCACGACGGCTTTTCGAGGAACCGCTCGACCTTCCCGTCGTCGTCGGTGACGACGATCCCGAACTCGAGCGGGTTCTCCACGGACTTGAGGCCGATCGTGACCGCCGCGCCTTTCTGCTTGTGGAAGTCGACAACCTGCCGCAGGTCGATGTCGCACAGCGCGTCGCCCGAGATGACGAGGAACGTCTCGTCCAACGCGTCGGACGCGAGTCGCACCGATCCCGCGGTCCCGAGCGGGTTCTCCTCGACCGAGTACTGGATGTTGAGCCCGAGGCTCGTGCCGTCGCCGAAGTACGAGCGGATCGCCTGCGGCAGGAACGCGACCGTGACGACGACGTCCTCGAAGCCGTGCTCGCGGAGCAGCTCGAGGATGTGCTCCATGCACGGCTTGCCGACGATCGGGACCATCGGCTTCGGCTGGTTCGAGGTCAGCGGCCGAAGCCGGGTCCCCTCACCCCCGGCCATCACGACGGCCTTCACGCGAAGGCCTCGCGCTTCGCCTTGACCACGTACTCGGCCAGCGCCACGAACGCGAGCCCGAGGCCGATCCAGAAGATGACGAGCGGCCAGGTCGCGCCGTCGTGCGTGACCATCACGAACCCAAGCGACGCGTACAGCAGCCATGTCGCTGCCTTGCCGAGCAGGTTGACCTTGAACTCGTAGCCGCGCCCCATCAGGATCGGTGTGCCCGCGAGCGCGACGATGTCACGCGCCGGGATCAAGAGCGCGAGCCACGGCAGCCGACCTGCGTGGACGAGCAGGATCACCGCGGCGTCGATCATCAACCGGTCGGCGAGCGGGTCGGCGATCTTCCCGAACGCGGATTCGACGTGCCAACGCCGGGCCAGGTAGCCGTCGATCTGGTCGGTCACCCCGGCGACACCGAACACGATTGCCGCCGGCCATGACCGGCCGCCGTCGCAGGTCGTGATCAACCACACATAGACCGGGATCAGCACGATCCGGGCGATCGTCAGCGCGTTCGGGATCCGGCTCCGCACACTGACAGGATATGCCCATGCAGATTCAGGGCTTCGTCGCCGCGCATTGCCACGCGTTCCAGCGCGCGCTGCGCGGCCGCGACGGCGGCGGCGACTTCTGGACGTGGCGCGACGGCATGCTTGCGTTGGCGGAGTCCCTGACGGTCGCCGACATCCGGCGAGAGTACGTCGAGGTCTACCGGGAGCTCCGCGCCAACGGCTTCACCGCGGTCGGCGAGTTTCACTACCTGGGGCTGGAAGAGGCTCGCGCCGCGGCCGAGGCGGCTGCCGAAGCGGGCGTCGCGTTCGTCCTGCTCTACGCGTGCTACCTCCGCGGCGGCATCCACCGGTTTCGCCAGAGCTCCGTCTCCGAGTACCTCGAGCACGTCGAGGCCCTGCGCGCCGAAGGGATCCGCGTCGGGATCGCGCCCCACTCGGTCCGGGCGTGCCCGCCCGACGCGCTGCGCGAGCTCGGCGCGTACGCCGCAGCACTCGAGCTCCCGCTTCACGTGCACGCGGACGAGCAGCCGCGTGAGATCGAGGAGTGCATCGCCGAGACCGGGATGCGACCGATCGAGCTGCTCGACGAGACCGGCTGCCTCGGCCCTCGCACGACGATCGTCCACGCGACGCATGCGGATGGACACGAGCTCGATCTGCTCGCCGCCGCAGCTGCGCGCATCTGCGTCTGCCCGACGACCGAGGCGAACCTCGGTGACGGCTTCCTGCCCGTCGCGCGCGTGTTGCACCGCGGGATCCGACTGTGCGTCGGCAGCGACTCGAACGTGCGCATCGACCCGCTCGAAGAGTTGCGCGAGCTCGAGGGAATCGCCCGCCGCCAGACCGGGACGCGCGGCGTCATGTCGCTCGACGCCCTGCTCGCCGCCGGCGGAGCCGAGGGCGCCGCGGCGCTCGGGCTCGACACGTGGCCCGACGCGACGATCGACCTCGATCACCCGCAGCTCCGCGGTGTCGAGGAGAAGTCGGTTTACGACGCCTTGGTCTTCGGCTGCAGCAGCGCCGTCTTGTGGAAGACGTCCGACCAGTAGCGCGTCCGCACGAGGTAGGCGCTTTCTGCCTCGGCGCCGTGAAGGCCCCACGCCCCGTCATAGGAGAGGTACCGGAAGCGGGCGCGCCGCCGGGCGACGGCCGGCTCGATCTGCGTTCCCTCGTGCCATTCGTTGAACGAGGTGATCGTGACGTCGTCGGCGCCGCTCGCGAGCGCCGCGCGCCACATCGCGTCGTAGGTCTGCCCGCGCTTCCGCAGCTTGACGACCGCGTCCCCGCTTCCCCGCTTTGCGTTGTACCCGGGCCCGACCGACGGCGCGCAGAGCAGGTGCATCGCGTGCGCCTCTGCGCAGAGCCGGTGGAAGCTGTTCCCGCCGTAGGTGACGATGTCGTAGGTGTAGACGCCGTCGAACCGTGCGGTGGCGGCGGCGCCCGCGAGCGCCGTCTGCGCGTAGAGGGTGATGTCGGGGGCGGGATGCAGGAGCGGATGGTTGTCCGCCCAGTCACCCGGCGCCATGTCGAACGGGCGGTAGATGTAGAACGTCCTGATCCCGTACCTGCCCGCGAGGTACGCGATGTCGCTCGCGATCGACTCGACAGTTCGACCGTGGTACGGCTCGATGTGTGCGGCCACGATCACGCCGCGCTTGCCCGCCGCGCTCACGATCGCAGGCATGCGCAGGTCCTCCGGCGAGCCCTTCCCCCACCACGACACCGCGATCTCGTCGATCCCCGCCCCGCGGATCTCGCTCATCTGCGCGTCGATCACGAGCTTGTCGGACGACGAGTAGAGACCGATCGCCGGGTAGTACGACGACGCGATGTCGTTCGGGGGCGCGTGACCGTCCTGCGACCAGTGCTGGTACGAGCCGTCGGCCGACGACGTTCCGTACCACGGGTAGTAGAACGCCGACACGCGACCGCCCGCAACCGCATTTGCAGGTACGACGAGCGCAACCACTAGGCCGAGTAGGAAGAGCCGCATGACGGGGGGTTCGACTACCGATCATCTACCACCCCGGGGCGACGGACAATGGGCCGTCCGGCCTGTTTCCCTACGTCGAAGCGGTGATCGTGATCCCGCCGCGGGCCTTCTGGCGGAGGGTCACGTGCACGCGACTCCGGTCGAGCCGGAGCGCCTCCGCGACCTCGTCGCGGATCTGGACGGCGAGCGCCTCGCAGAAGACACCCTGGTCGTGGAAGCGCGACAGGTAGATCTTCAGCGACTTCGACTCGAGGCAGAGCGGGCCGGGCTCGTACGTGATCGTCGCGGTGTAGAAGTCCGGCTGGTGCGTGATCGGGCAGAACGCGGTCAGCTCGTCGCTCTGGAGCTCGACGCGCTCGACGCCCGGGTTCGGGAACGACTCGAGGCCGGCATACGCGTCGCTTCCCGCGTGGCCGAGCGCGACGAACTCCCGTTCCATGCGCTCTAGTGTAGGGCGATGCGTCGGGTCTACCTCGCCGGGCCGCCGTTCGCTGACGAGTACCGGAAGCGTGCAGCGGCGCTCGTGGCCGCGGCCGGACTGGAGGCGGTCGATCCGATGCGGCGCGACTTCCGCGGCGGGACAGTCGGGCATGAGACGGAGATCGTCGAAGGGGACCTCGCCGACATCGACTCGTGCGAGGTCGTGCTCGCTGCATTCACCACGCCTGACGAGGGGACGGCGATGGAGGCCTGGTATGCGCACTCTCGCGGCATCCCGGTCGTCGGATACACCGGCGGGTCGCCGGCGCACCCGTGGGCGGTGTACGTGACGCGCTCGCTGCACGCGCAGCTCGAGGACGCCGTCGCGGCACTGGTCTAGCAGGCACCTGGCCCGGGGGCCGCGCTGCCCGGCCCCCGGACGCTCGCGGTGACGCCGTCGACCACGCTCTGGATGCAGTACCCGTCAGCGCTGGCAGTGACGCTGACAGTCGGGCTGAGCCCGGGTTGCATCGTCCGTAGCGAGGTGGTCGTCGCGCCCGCATAGCTTCCGTTCGCAGCGAAATACGCCGACATGGCGGTGTTCCCGTCCTGGACGTTCGACTCCGCCACCACGAGCGCCGCACGGTCCGGCGTCGACGTGACGAGATCGGAGACGTCGTTCGAGGCGCCGCAGCCCGAGAGGAACACGGTGCAGCCGGCCAGGACGAGGAGGCTCTTCATCACCGCGGGTCCTCGTCTCAGAGGGGGCTGCGGCCGTCACTCGGAGGAGGGAAACCCGCAACCGAATCACTCGAACGAGTGTCGGACGAGCGACGGGTGCTTCCGTAGAGTGGAGGAACATCACGTCGGCGTTGCGGCCGCCGGGAGTCCTGAAAGGGGCACGCCCATGACCGCAACTGCATTCGACGTACCGACCACCCGCCACGGCGACGTGGCGATGGCGCTCCTCTCGGCGATCGACGTGCGCGAGCTCGAGCGTCGCGAGGCGGAAGTCTCTGCACGCGAGTCCGAAGTGCTTCGCCGCGAGAAGGCGATCGACGCCGTGGAACGCATCCACGAGCTGAGGGGCCGCGGCAGCAGCGACGTCGCCGTCGCCTCGGTCGTCGAGGACGATTCACCGCATCATGAGGAGCAGCGTGCGCGCCGCTCCGGCATGAAGGACGCGCTGCGCATCCGCGAGCGTGACTGGTGGATCAAGATCCTCGGCATCGTCCCCCAGGCGTAACGAGCTGGAGATACGGTCGCGCGGCGACTATCGCGCCGCGCGACCATCGGCCCGACGGTTCCGGGATAATCGACCGATGATCTGGGTTGCGTCGCTGCTCACGTTCGTCGTCGTCGCCGGCGGCCTGATCGGGATCGCCGTCATGCGGCGCACGTTGCGGGACGATGCTCCCGCGCACGAGCTTCCCCCCGACGTGCTCATCGCGATCGCGCGTTCACACGATGCCGCGCTCACGTCGCGCCAGACCGACGTGGCGGTCCAGCACGACATCCCAGAGCCTGCGCGGTCAACTGGACCGTTCCGAGACCCGTGACGAACGCGAACTCGATCTAGCCGCGGGCGGTGAGGATGGCCGCGAGCAGCACGATCGCGACGAACACGACGGCGAATACGACGGCGGGGTCGTAGCCGTAGATGCTCACGCGCCCGGGTTCGCGCCGGATGTCACGAACCCTGCCGGGTTACGGCGGGCAGTCGGGGCGCCGAGATTTGAACTCGGGACCTCTAGTCCCCCAGACTAGCGCGCTAACCAGGCTGCGCCACGCCCCGCGACGCGGTCAGGCTAGCAGCGTCAGGCTCGTTTCTTCGGCGGTAGCGACCGCGCGTAGCCGACGCAGCGGTCGACCCATTCGCCGAGCGCGGCGTCGTCGGCAACGTCCTTCGCGTCGACGCGAAGCCATCCGTCCATCGACCGACCGCGCATCTCCATGGGATAGGCCGCCGTCTCCTCGACGAGCGCGCGTGAGTCGGCCGGATCGGCGCGGACGAGGATCCCACCCTGCCCGCTCGCAGAGACCGACATGTTTCCGTCGACGAGGAAGGCGAGCCCGCCGAACATCTTTCGCTCCGTCAATCCAGGCTCGCCGCCGATCAGTATCCGAATACGTGCTGCGAGCTCCTCGTCATAGGCCACGCGGAAATCTTAAGTGCACGACAGCGACGCGCGGCTACCGTGGCGCAGTGCGCGCGTTCCTCGTCTCCGCTCTCGTGCTCGGCATCGTCGCGGCTGTCGCCGGAACCGCACGCGCAGGAACCGTCGTCACGCCCGAGGTCAGCTCGAACTGGTCGGGGTACGCAGCGATCTCCGCGGACCCCGACACCCCCGCCGCGTTCACCGACGTGACTGCCACGTGGACGGTGCCCAAAAGCACCTGCACCGTGAACCGCGTCTCCTCGGCGGCGTTCTGGGTCGGGCTCGGCGGCTACGACCCATCGTCGACCTCGCTCGAGCAGCTCGGTACCGGCGCGGATTGCGACGGCTCGTCGAAGGTGCCCAGCTACTACGCCTGGTGGGAGCTCGTGCCGGCGGCGTCCGTGAGGATCCCGCTGACGGTCAAGGCAGGCGACACGATCAGCGCTGCCGTGCTCGTGAGTGGGCAGAAGATCACCTTCTCGCTCAAGAACCTCACCCGGCATACACGGTTCTCGAAAGTGCTGACGACCGCCCAGGATCTCGACACCGCGTCGGCCGAATGGATCGCCGAGGCTCCGTCGGACTGCTCGGCCGCGGGCCGCTGCCGCCCCGTGCCGCTCACGAACTTCGGCACCGTCACGTTCTCGAACATCGCCGCGATCGGGAACGCGCATCCCGGCACGCTCACCGACCCTGCCTGGACGACCAGCGCGATCGAGCTGATCTCGACCGGCAGCACGGGCCGGTTCTTCGGGCTCGGCGATCCGCTCGGCGACGGCGTCGGCGCGCTGCCCGCGGACGCCAGCTCGGACGGCCGCACGTTCTCGGTCAGCTGGCAGCGAAATCTCACGCCGGGCTGAGCCGGCTCCCGTCCGCGCGTGAAACGAGCGGTGGGGCCCCTAACCCCCCAGTGGTCGCTTGCCGGGACCCCACCGGCTCATGTCTTAAGACGACCCCGGAAAAGTCGGGTTAGGCTCAGCCGTTAAGGCGTTTGTAAAGCCTGTCGACCAGATCGGGCATCGCCTCGAGTTTCTCGGTGATCACGCGGAGCCGGTACTCCCGGAAGAACTCGGGATCGACGTCGAGAGCGTGCGCGAGCGTCTCCACCACGTCGTTCGACGGGACAGGCCGGTTCCCGTGCACCAAGTGGTTCAGGTACCCCGCCGAGAGGCTCGTCTTGGCGGCGAGCGCCCGGTAGGTGACACCCGTCTCGTTCATCAGCCGTTCGACGGCCGGGCCGAACGGCTCCGCTGCATAGCGCCTCCGCCGGGCCATTAACCGACTTCCTTGCCGAGGTCGGCGACCTTCACACGTCGCTCCTCCCCGCTCGCCCGATCGCGAAGGTCGACCATGCCGTCCTCGAGGCTCTTCCTGCCGGCCGTCACCCTGACCGGGACGCCGATCAGGTCGGCGTCGGCGAACTTCTCACCCGGCCGCAGGTCGCGGTCGTCGAGGAGGACGTCGAGCCCCGCCCCATCGAGGGCGGCGGCAGCCTCCTCGCCGATCTCCTCCGCGCCTTTCAACACCACGAGGTGGACATCGTACGGGGCGACGGAGCGGGGCCAGACGATTCCCTGATCGTCGTGCTTCTGCTCGACGATCGCAGCGATCACCCGGCCCGGACCGATCCCGTAGCTGCCCCCGAGCAGCGGCTTCTCCTGGCCGTCCTCGTCCAGGAACGTCGCACCGAGCGGGGTGCTGTACTTGCCGGCGAAGTAGAAGATGTGCCCGACCTCGATTGCGGTCTCGAAGGTCAGCGCGCCGCCGCACTCGGGACAACGGTCGCCCTCGATCGGCTCTCGCAGGTCGGCGAACTGCGGCTCGTAGTCGCGGCCCGCCTCGACGCCGCGTAGATGCCACCCGTCCCGGTTCGCGCCGGCGACGAACTGACCCGTGCGCAGCGTCTCGTCGGCGACGACCTCACCGTTGAACCCGACCGGCCCGAGTGAGCCGCCCGACGCACCGAACGCGCCGCGGATCTCGTCGTCGGTCGACGGGCGCGACCCGCTCCTCAGAGCCGAGAGGAGCTTGGACTCCGACAGCCGATCGTCGCCACGGATCAGCGCGAGAACGACACGGCCGTCGTCGGTCGTCACCGGCATCGCCTTCGTCGTCGCCGCCACGTCGATACCGAGGAAGGCGGCGAGCGCCTCGCACGTCGTCACGCCCGGCGTTTCGATCTCCTCCGGGGCGGCGAGCGTCTCGGGGAACTCGGGTGTCCGCGGGATCCCGCGAGCGATCTCGGCGTCGGCGGCATAGTCACCGCGTTCGCAACGGACGAGCGTGTTCTCCCCAGATCCGGACGGGGCCAGGAAGTCGAACGTGAGCTCACCGCCCATGATCCCGCTCTCCGCCCTCACCTCGTGCGCCTCGACGCCGCAACGCTCGAAGATGCGGTGATACGCCACGCGATTCTTCTCGAACGACGCGAACGCGCTCTCCTCGTCGCGGTCGAACGAGTAGCCGTCCTTCATGATGAACTCACGGACACGAAGCAGCCCGCCGCGCGGGCGAGGCTCGTCGCGGTCTTTGATCTGAAAGTGGTACCAGAGCTGCGGCAGCTCTCGGTAGGAGCGGATCTCACGCGCGTGGAACGTGATCGTCTCCTCGTGCGTGAGCGGCAGGACGAAGCGGCGGCCCGCGCGATCGGTGACGTGGAAGATCTCCGGGATCTTGTCGCGGCCGGTCGCCTCCCACAGCTCGACCGGCGTCAGCACCGGAGCGAGAAGCTCCTGCGCGCCGATCGCTCCCAACTCCTCGCGGATGATCTGCTCGATCTTGCGGTGGACGGTCCAGCCGAGAGGAAGGTAGGTCCAGAGACCCGCTCCGACCTGCCGCACGTACCCCGCACGCACGAGCAGCTTGTGGCTCGCCGCCTCGGCGTCGGCGGGGGCGTCGCGCAGGGTCGGCAGGAAGAGCTGTGAGGCACGGGCGATCATCGTTGCCCACCCAGGCTACCGAGAGGCGCCCGCGGACGCAGCGGCTCGCTACTCGAGCGGGATCGCGGACGCTTCGGCCATGGCCAAAGCAGCCGGCTTGGCCATCTTCAGGCGCTTCGGGCGGACCATGCCGTCGGCGATCCAGCGGTCGATCTCGTGGAAGAGCTCGTCCACCAGGATGTCGCTCGACACCTTCTTCAGCACGCGGCCGTGTGCATAGATGAAGCCGACGTCACGGCCGCCGGCGATCCCGAAGTCGGCGTCGCCGCTCTCCCCCGGCCCGT
>JAICUZ010000120.1 GCA_025935595.1 Burkholderiales bacterium | reverse complement strand
CGCGCCCAATCTCATCGATGACGTGGACACGCTCGACGATCTCACCCGGCTGCAAGGTCGGCTCGGCGTGCACACCGGCCGGGCGCTCGACGCCCTCGACCTGCAATCCGCAGCGTGAACGTTGCGGTCCTCTCGGGAGGCGTGGGCGGCGCGCGGTTCCTGCGCGGGCTTGTCGCTGTCGTCGATCCAGGCAACGTTTCCATCGTAGGCAACGTCGCGGACGACATCGAGCTTCTGGGGCTCCATGTCTCGCCCGATCTGGACAGCGTCCTCTACACCCTCACGGGCCGCTCCGACGAGGAGAAGGGCTGGGGACGGGCAGACGAGAGCTGGCACGCGCTCGAGACCGTGTCCGAGCTGGGAGGCGAGGACTGGTTCCGGCTCGGCGACCGCGATCTCGGGCTCCACCTTGTCCGGACCGAGTTGCTGCGGGCCGGCGCGCCGCTGAGCGAGGCCACCGGGACGATCGCGCGGGCCTTCGGTCTCGAGGCGCAGCTCCTGCCCGCGACCGACGACCCGCTGCGTACGCTCCTCGAGACGCCGGCCGGGACGTTCCCGTTCCAGACGTGGTTCGTCGCGCGCGGCCACCGCGACGAGGTGGACGCGGTGCACTACGCGGGCGCACCCGAGGCTGCGCCCGCGCCCGGTGTGCTCGAAGCGCTCCGCGACGCCGACGTGATCCTGATCGCGCCGAGCACCCCCTACGTGTCGATCGGGCCGATCCTCGCGGTCGCCGAGATTCGCGCCGCGCTCGAGGCGCGCACGGTGCCGTGCGTCGCCGTCAGTCCGCTCGTCGGTGGGCGCGCCGTGAAGGGCCCGGCCGATCGCATGCTCGAACGGCTTGCCGGCGGAACGACGCCCGCGCATGTCGCGTCGTGTTACCTCGGGCTCATCGATGCACTCGTGCTCGACGTCGCCGATGCGCCGGCCGAGCTGCCTCACGGCATTCGGCCGGTCGTGACGCACACGCTGATGACCGACCTCGACGCGGCGCGTCAGCTCGCCGCGGCCGCGCTGGATGCGGCCGGAGCGCCGGCGTGAAGGTCGCGATCCTCGGCGGCACCGGCAGCTTCGGCCGTGCACTTTCCGCTCGACTCGCGATCGTCGGAGAGGACGAGATCGTGATCGGCTCGCGTGACGAGGAGCGCGCGGCGACGACTGCTGCGGAGCTCGGCGCGCGCGTGACCGGAGCGGCGAACGAAGAAGCGGTGCGCGGCGTCGATCTCGCGGTGCTCGCCGTCAACGCGGATGCCGCCCTCGACACCGCTCGCGCGGTCGCCGGGGCGCTCGGCACGACGCCGCTCCTCTCGGTCGCGAGTGCGATCAGCTTCGAGAAGGGTCGCGGCATGCTTCCCGATCCCGACGTCCTGAGCCTCGCGGAGCGTGTGCAGCAGATCGTGGACGCACCGGTCACCGCCGGCCTGCACTCCGTCGCCGCGTCGAACCTCGAGGATGCACCCGACGAGGACGCGCTCGTCTGCGGTGACGACGAGACGGCGAAGACGATTGCGCTCGAGCTTGCCGGCCGCGTCGTCGGCGGATACGCGCTCGACGCGGGCCCGCTCGCGAGCGCCCGCGCGCTCGAGGGCCTGACCGCGGTGATCGTCAACCTGAATCGGCGCTACAAGGCGCACGCCGGCGTGCGTGTCACGGGCGTTCGGTGATCGAGCTCATCCCCGTTCGCGGCCTGCCGGAGATCAGGAAGGACGACGATCTCGCCGCGCTCGTCGTCGAGCTGATCGAGCTGCAGCCGCGCGATGTACTCGTCCTCGCGCAGAAGGCGGTCTCGAAGGCCGAGGGCCGCGTCGTGCGGATCGACGACTATGAAGCGTCGGCGAAGGCGATCGAGCTCGCCGCGGACGAGCGCGATCCACGTGAGATCGAGGTCATCCTGCGTGAGGCGAAGCGAATCGTGCGGGAGCGCGGCCCGCTCGTGATCGCCGAGACCCGTCACGGATTCGTCTGCGCCTCCGCGGGGGTCGACCACTCGAACGCGCCCGAGCATGGGACACTCGTCCTCCTGCCGGTCGATCCGGACGCGAGCGCGCGGGCCGTTCGTGCTCGCATCGCCGAGCTGACCGGCGTCGAGGTGGGGGTGATCGTCACCGACTCGTTCGGGCGGCCGTTCCGACAGGGCACGACGGACGTCGCGATCGGCGTCGCCGGCCTTCCGCCGATGCTCGACCTGCGGGGCACGACCGATCGCATCGGCTACGAGCTCCGCTCGAGCCGCGTCGCGATCGCCGACGAGATCGCCGGAGCCGCCGACCTCGCCCGGGGCAAGGCCGAGGGCGTCCCGGCGGTGGTCGTTCGCGGGCTCCAGCTCTCCGGAGACGGCTCGGCGAAGGAGATCGTTATCGAGCACGAGCTCGATCTCTTCAGCTAGACGCGTCCGGCTTTACAAATCCTTTAGATCTTCTTTGCGCCAGCTCACAGTTGATCGCTACCGTCCCGCGGTCACGTGGGCAAGGCGCTCTAGCCCAGAGCCTCTGCCCTGGAAACCCCCCTCACAGCCATTGACGCTCCGGCCAAGGAGGACTATCCGTGCGTTTCCCTATTCCGCTGAGCATTGCGGCGCTCGCGGGGCTCATCACGTTCGCGCTCGCCGGGGCTGCGTTCGCGCGTGAGACTGTCCGACCCGCTCGGCCCGTTGCGATTCCGGCTCTCCGCCAGGTCGTCGAGCACTACCGGACGCTGACCTGGACGTTCGAGCGCGCCGCTCGCGTCGACCGCACCCCCACCTCGTTCTCGTACCGCCACAGCATCGATCGCGACTACCTGCAGTGGGCGATCGACACCTGGACGCGCCGCGCGAGCTCGGCCCGCGACGTGGCCCTGCGCCGCGTCCACCGCCGGCTGGCCGTCGCGATCCCGAAGCCGCCGCGCCCGCACAGCGCCCTGGCCCGGCGTATCGCCTACACGCGGCGGCTGACACTCGAGCTGCGGCGGATCTATCCCGGCTCGGTCACCCGGCGCTATGCGACCGCCCGCGGCCGGACCGGCAAGGCCACGCTCCGGCTGTGGCAGCGTCGCCTCGCGGCGGCCACGGTCCAGGTGCTCCGGTACGGCCATCGCCCGCTGCCGCCCGCGCTCAGCTCGGCGTTCCTCTGTATCCATCGGTACGAGGGCGCTTGGGACTCGAACACGGGCAACGGCTACTACGGCGGGCTCCAGATGGACCGCCGGTTCCAGAGCCTGTACGGACGTGACTTCGTCGTGCGGTGGGGCACGGCCGACAACTGGCCGGCGTGGGCGCAACTCCAGGTGGCGGTGCGCGCGTACCGGTCGGGGCGGGGCTTCTATCCGTGGCCGAACACCGCCCGCGCCTGCGGCTTGATCTAGCGAGAAACCACCCTCGAGGGCTATCAAGGCGGCATGCGCCGCCGCCGATGAAGGCCGTATGGTGACGCGGTCTGCGGCGGCGGCACACACGCACGAGCTCGACGTCGCCGTAAACGGGAACGGCAACGGGCGCCCCGAGGCGCTCGTCGAGTCGTACCGCCGTCTCGCCGAGGTGTTCCACGAGGTGCTTTCCGAGCAGAGCCTGGAGGACCTCCTCGACCGCATCGTGGTCACGTTGGGAGACCTCATGCCGTACGAGGCGCTACACATCTACGAGGCCGACGAGGACCGGCGCGTGCTCGTGCCGCTGAAGGCGCGCTCTCAGGTGTACGAGGACGAGATCATGCGGAGCCGGCCTCGCTTCGGCGAGGGGATCACGGGCTGGGCGGCCGAGAACCGCCGGCCGGTGTGGACGAACCGCGCCCACCTCGATCCGCGTGCGGTCACCGTCCCGGGCACGCCGGTCGAGCCCGAGGCGATGATCTCGATCCCGCTGATCGCGCGCGGCGCGCTCAAGGGCGCGCTCAACATCTACCGGATCGGCGAGGACGCCGAGTTCGCCGAACACGAGTTCCATCTCGCGCGCTCGTTCGGCGACGCCGCGGCGCTCGCCCTCGACAACGCGCAGATCCGTGCCCGCCTCGAGCACCTCGCGCAGACGGACTCGCTCACCAGCCTCTACAACCACCGCTACTTCCACGAACGGCTGCGGGCGGAGCTGACCAGAGCCTCTCGGTCGCACGACACCGTCGCAGTGCTGATGTTCGACCTCGACGACTTCAAGCGTGTGAACGACGTGTACGGGCACGGCGTCGGGGACCAGCTGCTCATCCAGGTGGCGCGCGTCGCGCGCGACACCGTTCGCGGCTCCGACGTCGTCTGCCGCATCGGCGGCGAGGAGTTCGGCGTGATCATGCCGTCGTGTGACGCGGGCGATGCGCTCGGGCTCGCCGCTCGCCTCAGCGACGCGCTGCGTGAGGTCGACATCGAGCCGGCCGGCCAGATCACCGTCTCGATGGGTGTCGCGCAAGGCCCCGAGCACGCGATGAACCCGCGTGAGCTCGTCGCCTGCGCCGAAGGGGCGATGATGACCGCGAAGGCGCGCGGGAAGAACCAGAGCGTCGTCTACGACGACGGTCCGACGGAGCGCCCGAGCGCCGCGGCTCTCGCGGGCCGCGACGTCCGTTCGATCGCGCACCTGAAGATGCTTCAGTCGCTCGCCGGAAAGCTGAACCGGCTGAACGACGTCGCGCAGATCGGCAGCACGATCGCGACCGAGCTACGGCTGCTGATCGACTATCACAACTGCCGCGTCGTCCTTCGCCACGGCGACGAGCTTCGTCCGATCGCGTTCGTCGGCGATGCCGATGCGGCGATCGGCGACACCTCGGATGCGTACACACAGCGCGTCGGCGTCGGCGTCACGGGTCGAGCGGTCGAGACAGGCGAGGCGCTGCTCATCCCGAACGCGCTCGAATGCGACTTCGCGTTCCGCATCCCGGGCACCGATGACCTCGAGGAGTCGCTCGCAGTCGTGCCGTTGCGCTACGGCTCGCGCGTGACCGGCGCGATCGTCATCTCGAAGCTCGGTGTGAACCAGTTCGACGAGGACGACGTGCGGCTGCTCGAGGTGCTTGCAGGCCAGGCTTCCGTTGCACTCGAGAACGCGCGGCTCTACGAGCAGCAGCGGCGTGAGGCCGAAGGTGCGAAGGCGCTGCTCGCCTTCGCGGACGAGCTTTCGCGCGCGCACTCGGTCGACGAGATCCAGACGCTCGCCGTGCAGGCTGCAACGCGCGTCTTCGGAACCTCGCGTGCGTCGATCTGGGTCGGCGCCGAGTGCGTCGCGCACGCCGGTGACCCGATCGCCGACGGGCCGTCGGTTCCCGTCGACGGCGGGGACGGGGCGGAAGGGAGTGTCATCATCGACGCGCCGCAGCTCGACGAGGACCGCGAGCGGCTCCTTGCGTCATTCGGTTACCAGCTTTCGGTCGCGCTTCAGAAGGCGCGGCTCTACGGTCGCCACCGCGAAGCCGCCGAGATCGCGAATGCGTTGCTCGACGCGAGCCGCGAGCTCGCGACGGCCGAATCGCCCGAGGAAGTGCTGGGGCGGAGCGTCGAGGTGACCGCACGCGTCCTCGCGACCGAGCGCGCGTCGCTGTGGATCCAGGAAGAGGCCGAGCCGCGCGACCTCGTCGGGCGCTCGTCCGTCGGATACCCCGCCGACATCGACCCGGCCGCGGGCCGCCGCTATCCGGCGTCGCTCGCGCACAAATGGCTCGAGCGTGCGGAACCGTTCGTCCTCGAGCCGGCGGACGTCGCCGGGTTCGACGGCGTGCCGTCCGAGAGCATCGACCGCTACGTCGTCGCTCCGCTCCGGCTCGAAGGCGGGCGCGTCGGGGCACTCGTCGCAACCGTCGGCGGCCGGTTCATCGTCGACCGGCAGCTCAGGCTGCTCGCCGGTCTCGCGCACCAGGCGAAGCTTGCGATCGAGAGCGCCGAGCACTTCGAAGGGCTCGAGCGCACGTTCGTCTCGACCGTTGCGACGCTCGCGAACGCGCTCGAGGCGAACGACGAGTACACGTCGTCGCACGCGCGCTGGATCAGCGACATGGCGCTCCTCGTCGGCCGCGAGCTCGAGCTCGACCGCGACTCACTGAAGCGCCTCGAGCTCGGCGCGCTCTTCCACGACATCGGGAAGATCGGGATCCCGTCCGACATCCTTCAGAAGCCGGGGCCGCTGACCAACGAGGAGTTCGAGATCGTCAAGGCACACCCCGAGCTCGGCGAGAAGATCCTCGCCCCGATCGACCGCCTCACCGACGTGCGCCCGATCGTGCGCGCCTGTCATGAGCGCTGGGACGGCGGTGGCTACCCGGACGGCAAGGCGGGTGAGGAGATCCCGGTCGAGGCGCGTATCGTCCTCGTCTGCGACGCGTTCCACGCGATGGTGACCGACCGTCCCTACCGCGGCCGCATGCCGGATGCCGAAGCAGTCGAGCGTCTCGTGGAGTCGGCGGGCACCCAGTTCGACCCGACGGTCGTGAACGCGTTCGTCCGCCTGTTCGAGTCGGGCGACGTCCTCTCCCTCGACTAACGCATGTCCTCCAGCCGGCGGATCGTGCACACGTCGACGAAGCCGAGGCGCTTCAGGATCGGGTACGACGTGCCGGGCAGCGCTTCGGTGGCGAGCGCCGGCGTGCCGCGGGCGACGGCGTCGTCCCAGCGGGCGCGCACGAGCGCGCGGTAGGCGCCGCGACCGCGCGCCCACTCGAGAACCGAGCCGGCGATCAGGAAGACACCGCGGTCGGAATAGATCGACCGTCCGACCCCGGCCGGCCGGCCGTCGACGTGTGCGAGGAACGTCACCGGCACGCCTGCGTCTCGTGTCGCCTCGAATTCCGCGTGCAGATGCTTCGACTGCTCGGCACGGCGCTCAGGGCGCGTCGCGAAGCTCTCCCACACGACCTCGGTCGCCGCGACGTGATCCTCGAAGGTCTCGACGCGAGTGATCTGGACGTCGTCGGGCCCAGGCGGTGGCTCTTCGACGCAGGCAAGAGCGTGCAACAGCGAGCCGCGGTCTTGCGGCTCCTGCAGCCCGAGGGCCCGTAGTCGGTCGTGGAGGTCGAGGGGCTTCGTGTCGGGGCCGAGCCACCAGACCAGTGACTTGCCCGGCGGCACGCGCTCGCGCACCTCGGCGAGCAGCGCCTCGACCTCGTCGGCCGCAACGCGCACGCCGGAGACGCCGGCCCACGTGTTTCCCTGGATCACGCAGACGCGTTCGTCCATGAAGCGCTCGACGTCGCTCGAGATCCACGTGTAGCGGTCGGGGTTCTGCGCGAATTCGCGGAGAGCGTCGTTCATAGCGGATCGTGCTCCACTTCGTACATGGTGCAGACGGGCTCGAAGCCGCAGCGCTCGAGGATCGGACGCGACGTCTCCTGCGCCTGCACGACGAGCGCCGGCGTCCCGCGTGCGACCGCTTCCTCCCAGCGCGCGGCGATCAGCGCACGGTATGCGCCGCGCCCGCGCGCGCTCGGGAGCGTGGCGCCGCCGTCGAGCAACAGTCCGCGCGTTCCCGGGTAGGCGCGGGCGTGCGCGACCGCCTCTCCGTCGATCGAGGCGAGCCACTCCATCGACGGCCCGCCCTTGCGCCGCTCGTAGGTCTCCTCGGCCTCCGCGCGGCGG
>JAICUZ010000073.1 GCA_025935595.1 Burkholderiales bacterium | reverse complement strand
GGCGGCATCTGCGGCGCGCTTACGGGAAGGAACGCATCGCCCTCGGCGTCGCCTCGCATGGGTCGGTTGCTTTGTGGAGCGGGTGCGCGCAGGATCGCCGGTAAGCGCATCAAGGAAGGAGAACACCATGCGCCGCACCGCATTGCTCGCCTGCCTGTTCGCCGGGGTTGCGTTCCTGCTCGGTGCATCGCCCCTGGGAACCGCCGCGGAGCACCTTGTCATCCCGCCGAACTCGGTCGGGACGACCCAGCTGAAGAACGGTGCAGTAACCGCCGCGAAAATCCGCCGCGGAACACTGACGGCGTCCCTCTTCCGTAGCGGCCAGCTTCGCGCAGGCCCAGCGGGCCCGCAGGGACCCGCAGGACCTGCAGGGCCCGCCGGCCCGGCCGGTCCGCCGGGGACGGCCGCCGCCCTCGGGTTGCAGTTCGTAGGAGGTGAGAGCGGGTTCGACCCGTCGTCGCCGAAGACCGCAACCGCCCTCTGTCCGGCGGGGAAGCGCGCGATCTCGTGGGCGTTCTCGATCCAGCTCGTGACGAACAACAATTCGAGCGCCGCGCCGGGGATCACCGAGATCACTCCGAACGACTTCGACGCCGGCACCGGGAAGTTGCCCGGCGGCTACACGGTCAAGGCGGAGACCTTCGGGTCCTATCCCGATTCGTGGAAGCTGTTCGCGTACGTCACCTGCGCCACAGGATGAGCGACGCCGCTTCGTAGAAGCGCTACCAGTCGTGGTCGCGGGGCTCGGCGCGCAGCACGTCGATCTCCGAACGGATCTCGTCGAGCTTCCGGTTGAGCTCCGCGACCTGGCGCTTCGTCACTTCCTGCGGATACAGCTCGGCCCGCTCGTACAGCACAGCCAGCCGGGAGACGAGATCGAGCTCACGGTGTCCGAGAAGCTTGAGCTGGGACTCGGTCTCCTCGTGCCGCGACCTCACGGTCGGACGGCTCCGGTCGGCTGAATGGAAGACCCACACCTGTTCGCAGGTTGCATCGCAGATCGACGACTGTCGCCTGGACAGAGGTCCGGGGATGACGGCCTGATGAGACGGTTTGAAAGCCGGAAAGCACCGTGAACTACGTACCCCGAAAGGGTGGTTTCGGCCGACTTTGCCGACCGCTTACGGAGCGCATCTCCAGCAGCGATGACGCGCCGCCGATAGTGAGGCCATGAATGCTGTGGCAGTCGCTCCGGTGCCCAGGGACATCAAGAGCTTCCGGCTCGCGAAGCCGGTCGCGGCCGAGTTCACTGTGTGCACCGTGCTCTCGCTGGCGGCATCCGGAATCTGGTTGCTCGTCTTGCCCCTCGAGCTGCTTCGGCTCGTCTCGGGCTAGCCGCGGACACCCGTCAGGGACGTCCCGTTCGGTTCTCTGAACGCTGCCAACGTCGGGCATAGCCTGCGGTCCGCATGGCGATGACCGCATTCCATCGCTTCACGCGGCGGCTGCTGTGGCGCGTAGCCGGCACCTGCACGGTCTTGCTCGTCGCTGCCTGGATGTTCGGCGCGGCTTCGGTGTGGCAGGTCGTCGAGTGGATCCCGATGACGATCGCGATCGCGCTCGTCGTCGCGCACGTCGCGTCGTTCATCCGCGAGCGCGGCTAGCCGCTACGCCGGTCTGATCGTGATGCGGAGCCGGACCCGGCTCTTGCACTCCTGCGCCATCGCTACCTGACCCGACGTCTTCGCATTGCGGAAGACGACTTCCGAGTCGGCCGGATCGATCTCGGAGCGCAGGATCGTGTACCCGGCAGCGGCGAGCGCCGACCGGTACGCAGCGTTCGCCTCCTTCACGACACCACCGCGGAACCCCTTCACCACCGTCGTCGGTCCCTCGATCGAGCGGTGCGTGTACGTCGAGCCGGCGGCCGGAAACGCGACCTGTGCGCGCGCGGTCGGCGCAGGATCGCACGGACGGAAGTACGCGGCGCTCGCCGCTCCCGACTCACCCGTGTCGAACGCCTCCGCGAGCCGATGGTGCTCGAACGCGATCGCCAGCGCGGCCACGGCGAGCACGGCCACACCGGCGCCGATGAGCGCGAGCTTGACCGTGCGCGCCCGTGCCTGCCAACCGAGCTCGAACCCGACGAGAAACACGAGTGCCACAACAGCTGCCGCGGCGCCGACGACGAACGGAGCACGTGGGCTGACGTACGTCCACAGCACGCCCGCGACGACGCTCGCGACGAGCGACGCTGCCGCCGTTGTGAGGAAGAAGATGCCGTATGCGGTCCCCACCGCTGCACGGTCCGGCAGCGTGTCCGCGACCCACGCGCGTGCGACGCCCTCCGTCGCTGCGATGTACACGCCGTACACCGCGAACAGCGGCCAGACGGTCCAGCCGCGCGAGGTGACGGCGAAGCCGAAGTACACGAGCGCGAACACCGCGAGCCCGCCTCCGAGCAGCAGGGAGCGGGGGACGCGGTCGGAAAGCGCGCCGAAGGGCCACGAGAGCGAGCAATAGATGACGTTGTAGACCGCGTAGGCGAGGACGACGACGACGACCCCGAGACCGAGATCGCGCGCGCGCAGCACGAGGAACGCGTCGCTCGAGTTCCCGAGCGAGAACAGCACCCACACGACGATCGTCGCCCAGAACACCGGCGGCAGCGCCTCGCGCTCGGCGACGACCTCAGCCGTCCGCGTCGGATCGTGGCCGGGAGCCTCGCGCACGCCTCGCAGCACAACCAGCGTGATGACGCCGAGGCCGCACGCCACCCAGAGGATCCCGCGGAGCGCGACTCCGCTCTCGAGCAGGATCACGGCGAGCAGCGGTCCGAGCACGGCTCCGGCCGTGTCCATCGCGCGGTGGTAGCCGAAGCTCGACCCGCGCTGCTCCGCCGGGGTCGAGTCGCGGATCAGTGCGTCCCGCGGAGTGCTGCGGGCGCCCTTGCCGAACCGGTCGACGATCCGCCCGGCGAGCACGAGCCCCCAGCCGGGAGCAGCTGCGAGCATCGCCCGCGCGACCGTCGAAGCGCCGTACCCGCCGATGATCCACGGCTTCCGCCGGTCGCCCATCCGGTCGGACACCCAGCCGGAGAGCAGGCGGACCCCGGTCGCGATCGCCTCCGCGATCCCCTCGATCAGCCCGACGATCGCGACCGGCGCGCCGAGCGTCACCGTCAGGAACAACGGAACGATCGGGTAGGCAAGCTCACTGGCCGCGTCGTTGGCCAGGGAGATCCAGCCGAGCTTCCGGACGTTCGCCGGAAGCCGTCTGCGGGCTTGCTCGATCCTGGTCAGTACACGTGGCACGTTCATAGAGGTTCGCCTATCCTGCGGACCTCGGAAGTTTCCTGCAGTCCGAACAAGGGGGAGTGGTGCTGAAAGACGGAAGCCGTCTCTACAAGATCGAGACGACCCTCGCAGCAATCAGCGGTGTCCTCGGCGTCGTGACCTTCTTCTGGCGCGACTGGCTCGAGGTGACGGGCTGGGATCCCGACCGTCACAACGGCTCGGTCGAGTGGATCATCGCGATCGCGTTGATCGCGGTTGCGATCACGCTCGGGACGATGGCCCGCCGGGAGCACCGGCGCAGCCTCCCCGCAGTCGGCGCGGCGTAACCGCTCCGGCAGACCTTCGTGTGCTGGCGGCGGCCGCGGGCGCGGCCGCTCCAGCCTGCCCCGTTCGTGCTCAGCGGATGCTGATCAAGAGGACGATGCACGCGAGCAGCACGAAGAACGCGAGATCGATCGCCGCCGTCCTGATCGACGCGCGCAGCACGTAGGCGCCTGCCGTCGCGGGGAAGCCGCGGCGGTCTTCTCGTCGGCCGTCTCCGTCGTATGCCGGCATCGCGTCGGGATCGGGCCTGTTCTGCTCCGCCTCCTGCTCGGGCTCCGGCGGCGGCGGCTCCGCGGCGAGGCTGGCCAGGCGGCGCAGCTCCGGGTCGACCAGCATCAGCTCCGGCGAGACGATCGATTCGGCCACCGACTGCTCCAACTCGCGGAGCCAGACGATCAACTGGCCGAGCAGCACGATCGGGTACTCGGGCGAGAGCGAGAAGCTCGCATCGGCGCGCGGGAACAGGAGCTCGAACTCCTTCGCGGGCTGTGAGCCCTCGAGCGCCGCCCGCACCGAGTTGCGCGCGTTCGCGTACACGAGCAGGCCGGCCGGCCCGGGCTGGAGCGCAGTCGCCGACGCGACCTCGAGGGTCGTGCGCAGGCGTGTCAGCTGCCGCAGTTCAATTGACACGTGCTCATCATGGTCGACTCCAAGCGAAGAAGCGAGGCGGCCCCAGGCTGCGGCGCACGGGGCCGCCCCGCGGAGCGGAGCTTGCGGGGGGTCTGGCCGCAAGCACCGCTTGAACGAACGTTACGGATTTCGCCGGCCCTCGTGCGTTCAATTGGCCGAACGGAACTCGCTCTACAGTCCCGGGCGCCGTCGGCCGATAACGCGAGCCATGACTGCGGCAACGGCACTCGCCCGGGCGAGCACAGACGCGACTCCGCCCGAGCCCGCGTGGGCGCGGGAGGAGTTCGAGGCGCTGAGCGAGGACGAGGTCGTCGGGCTTCTCCTCCGGCGCATGCGGAAGCTGAGTGAGCGTGGATGGGACCCGTGCGAGGCGCTGATCGCGGCAAGCCGGATCCATCTCGCAATCCGGTAACGCGGGATCACGAAGTCGAGCGGCGCGGCGAGACCTGCCGGCAGTCGCCGGCGGGAGGTGGGTCTCGCCGTCTGTTGCCCTGCTCCCTGACACGCCCCGCCGCATCCGGCGCAGGAGCTGGGCGACGCGATCCTCTCACGTTCTGAACGACGAAGGGAGGGCTTTCGCCCTCCCTTCGCAGACTGCCGTTCTCTGGGGTCCCGGCTTACGCGGCCTTGACCAGGGCCTTGGGGGGCACGATGACCCTGTAGGTCGTCGACTTGCCGCCCTTGACTCTGTAGATCGTGACCGGGTTGGAGGTCACGTCGCCGTTCGCGTTGAACGAGACGTTGCCGAGGATCGAGCCCTTCAGGTTGAGCTTGAAGATCTGCTTCGCGATGTCGGCACGCGTGCCGTTCGATTGCGCGATCGCCGCGACAGCGACCTCAGCCGCCTGCGCTGCGTACACCGCGTACGGATCCGGAGCCCTGTGATCGGCCTTCGTGAATGCCTTCACGAATGCCTTGCCGGCGCCCTTCAGTGCCGAGTTCGGCAGACCGGCGACGGAGACGAACGCTCCCTCGGCCGACGTCCCCGCGCCCTGCACGACCGCCGAGACCGGCGTGAAGCCGTCCGGTGTGATCAGCTTCGTGCCTGCCGGGGTCCCTGCCTTGAGGTCCTTGATCAGCTTGCCGCCGTTCTCGCAGATCAGGCCGCCGAGGAACACGCCCTGCGCGCCTGACGCCTTCACCTTGACTGCGAGTGCCTCGTACGACGACGCCTTGCCGTCCCAGGCCGTGAAGCCGACGATCTTGAGGCCGAGCTTCTTCGCCGCGTTCCTGTAGTTCGTCGCGACGCCGAGGCCGTACGCCTCCTTGTCGTTGAGGATGAAGACCTTCTTCACACCCAGCGTCTTCGTGAGCACGGCGTCAGCCGCACCCTGATAGTCGTCGGCGGCCACGACACGCGCGTAGTTGCGCTTGCCGGTCGGGTAGTACTTGCCCGGCTCGCCCGCCACCGTGCCCGGACCCGGGTGGGTCAGGCCGACGTACGTGTTCGCGGGGCTGACCATGCCGATGGGACCATTGGAGGCGCGGTTCAAGATCGGGACGATGATCTCGGCGCAACCCGAGTTGAACGTACCGATCACCATGCCGACGCTCGAGTTCTGGGCGTACGCGTTCGCGTTCGCCGAGCACTTGCCCGAGTCCCACTTGCCCGCCTGGGCGGTCGCGTCATCGCAACTCTGGTAGGCGATCGAGTACTTGCCCGCCTTCCATCCGTGCCGGTTGAAGATGAACTTGATCGCCCTGGTCATCTGGCTTGTCTGAGCACGGCCCGAGCCCTCGAGAGGCAGGTCGGACGCGATCAGGATCTGCCCACTGCTGTTCTGGATCGCCGAGCACGACGACGCAGGCAGCGGCGTCGCGCCGCTCCGTGCGATCGCACCGCTCACCATCGTCGCGAGCGCGACGATTGCGATCAGCGCGGACGCACCGGCGCCCACGTAGATGCGCTTCTTCACTCGTCCTCCTGTCTGGGGGGTCAGGGGAATTCGAAAGAGCATAGGCAAAGACGCCGCAAGCGCCAACTCAGTACCATCGCGCGGGCGTGCGCGCCGCGTGGCTTCTCCTCCCGTGCTTGCTCCTGCTCGTCGGCTGCGGCGTCGAGAAGAAGGCAGTCGCCTCGACGGGCGCGGCGCGGCCCACGACGGCCACGCTCCACACGCTTCCCGACCTGCACCCGCCGATCCTCCGCATCGACACCCCCGCGAAGGGAACGGCTCCTGGGTACGTGATGTTCGCGCAGAAAGGCGGCAAGGACCGCCCGAGCGGCGTCGTGATCTCCGACAACCACGGCCGGATCGTCTGGTTCCACGAGGTGCCCAAAGGCCTCGAGGCGACCGACTTCCGTGCGCAGACCTACCGTGGCAAGCCGGTCCTCACCTGGTGGCAGGGGACCATCTCGAAGGCCGGGATCGGCCGGGGCACGTACGTCGTCTACGACGCCTCGTACAAGCAGATCGCCACGGTGAAGGCAGCCCACGGGCTCGACGGCGACCTGCACGAGTTCCAGTTGACGCCGCGCGGCACCGCGTACATCTCGATCTACCACGAGGTCCCGGTCGACCTCCGCTCGGTCGGCGGCCCGAAGAACGGCTACGCCGAGGACAGCGTCGTCCAGGAGCTCGCCGTCGACACCGGGAAGGTCGTCTTCGAATGGAACAGCCTCGATCACGTGCCGCTGACCGAGTCGATCCAGGCGCACCGCGAACCGGCACTGCACGCGACGAAGAAGCGGCCGCTCGATTACTTCCACGTCAACTCGATCGCGGACGGCCCGGGCGGCACGATTCTCGTCTCGGGTCGCAACACGAGCGCGCTCTACCTGCTCCGCCGCGACGGCTCCATCATCTGGCGTCTCGGCGGCAAGCGCAGCGACTTCGGTCCGGCCGCAGCAGTCAAGTTTCGCTACCAGCACAACGCGCACTTCCACGGCCCGACCACGATCTCGCTCTTCGACAACGGCGCGATCCCGAAGGAGGAGCCATACACGCGCCCGCTCGTCCTGAAGATCGACCCGGCGACCAAGACCGCGAAGATAGTCAAGATGTTCGTGCACCCGAAGAAGCTCAGCTCGCCGTTCGAGGGAAACCTCGAGCTGCTTCCCGACGGCGGCGCGTTCGTCGGCTGGGGCGGCATCCGCAAGCTCACGGAGTTCTCGCCGGCCGGGAAGGTGCGGTTCCAGATGACGCTGCCCTACGGCGACACGTACCGCGGTTACCGGTTGCCGTGGACGGGCAATCCGGGTGGCACTCCGCTCGTCGCGGTCGACGGCGATCGTGTGTACGCGAGCTGGAACGGGAAGCGAGGGATCGGGAGGTGGCAGGTGCTCGCCGGCGCAGACTCCGACCACCTCGCCGTGATCGCCTCTCGGCCGTGGGGCGGGCTCGAGACGACGATCGGCCTCGAGACACCGCCGAGCGCCGTCGCGGTGCGGGCGCTCGACGCGGCGGGGCGCGTGATCGGGCGCTCGGCGGTGTGGACTGGCTGACTTGTGGCGCGCGGGCTACGCGACGACGTCGAGCAAGCAATAGATCAGCCCGAGCCACACGCAGAGAGACCACACGACAGCAACGAGCAGGCCGACATTGAGCGGCCGATGCGGCGGTTCCATTCAGCGACGATTACAGGGTTGCCGGACGACAAAACTGGCCGGAAGGGTGATTCGAGCACCATTCCGTGGCGCTCGAGACACGAAAGCGCTGTCTATAGATTCGTCGAGGACGACGCTAACGTTCGGTCGAGAACTTTCCGATAGGCACTTCGAACATGGCTGTGACTCTCCCCACTTGCCTCCGGAGGCGCAAATCCGTTCGCGTCGGGCTGGACCTTGTCGAGGTCGCCGACGTCGCGGCGGCGCTTGCCTCGCCGCGGGCCGCTCGGTACCTCGACCTCGTCTACACAGCAGGCGAACGCCGCGACTGCGAGACGCCGAGCGGCGCGCTGGACCCGTCGAGGCTCGCCGCACGGTTCGCTGCGAAAGAAGCCGCGTGGAAAGCACTCGGCGATCGGGCGATGGCTCTCGGCTGGCGGTCGATCGAGGTCGTGCGGGCTCCCGATGGTGAGCCCACGCTTCACCTCGACGCCCGCGCGGCCGAGATCGCACGCTCGCATGGCCTGCGGGAGTTTGCAGTCAGCCTCTCGCACGAGCCGGCGTATGCAGGCGCGGTCGTGGTGGCGACCCCATGATGGAAGAGAGGATTCGCCGTGTGCTCGAGGCCCACGGCCGCCTGCCTGTGTCCGCGACCGGGTTGCCGAGCGATGCCAACCTGTACTCGGCCGGCATGACCTCGCACGCGAGTGTGAATGTCATGCTTGCGCTCGAGGAGGAGTTCGACGTCGAGTTTCCCGACGAAATGCTGACACGGAGCGCATTCGAGAGCATCGAGGCGATCGCGGGATCGCTCACGACATTGGCGGTCGGCTGATCCATGGCCGCGATCGACGAGCAGACGACGTTCGCGGACGAGGTCGGTCGGATCGCCGATGAGATCGCGGCAGTCCACGCCGACGACGTCGACAAAGCGGCGCGCTTCCCGACCGAGACGTTTGATGCGTTGAGGGAAGCCGGTGCGCTCTCCGCGCTCGTGCCGGAGTCGCTCGGCGGTGCCGGGCTCGGAATCGCAGATGCCGCCGCGGCGTCGTTGGCGCTGGGCCGTCGCTGCGGGGCGAGCGGCCTCGTCTTCGCGATGCATCAGATCCAGGTCGCATGCATCGTTCGCCATTACGACGGCGCGGGATGGTTCGAGGAGTACCTGCGCGCGCTCGTTCGCGAGCAGCGCCTGATCGCGTCCGTGACGTCGGAGGTGGGGACAGGCGGTGACACCGGACGGTCGATCGCTCCCATCACCGTCGTCGGCGAAACCGCACGGACGTTCGAGAAGCAGGCGCCGACCGTGAGCTACGGTGCGCATGCCGACGACTTCCTGACGACCGTGCGCCGTGCCGTCGATGCGGACGGCGGCGAACAGGTTGCGGTCCTGACCTCGAACGAGCAGGTCGAGCTCGAGCCGATGGGAACCTGGGATCCGTTCGGGATGCGGGGCACGTGCTCGCCCGGGTTCACTGTGCGAGCCTCCTTCGAAGCCGAGCAGATCTTGCCGCAGCCGTTCTCGACGATCGGCTCCGAGACGATGGTTCCGGTCTCCCATCTCCTTTGGTCGCACGTCTGGCTCGGAGTGGCCACCGAAGCCTTCGAGCGGGCCCGCGCCTTCGTTCGAGCATCCGCAAAGCGCACGCCGGGCGAGCCGGTTCCGGCCGCCACCCGCCTGTCGCACCTCATGACGCAGCTGTCGCTTCTCCGGGGTGAGGTGGAATCAGCGCTGGACGAGTTCCTCGTCGCGGACGCGACGCCGAACCGTGAGCGCCTGGCGACGATGAGCGCCGCGCTTCGCTTCAACAACTTGAAGATCGCAGCCTCGGAACAGGCACCGCGCGTCTGTCAGGGAGCGATGAATGTCTGCGGCATCGTCGGCTTCAAGAACGACACGCCGTACAGCGTCGGGCGCCACCTTCGGGACACGATGTCGGGGGCGCTGATGATCGCCAACGAGCGGATTCATCAAACCAACGCAGCCCTGCTCCTCGTCGCCAAAGAGATCTAGCCGATGCGCACGCGGGAGCGGGCAGTCTTCCTTGCGGAGCTGATCGACGGCGGCCTGTTCGTGCCGAGCGGCGTCGACGGCGTCTACGGACGCGGCAACCGTTTCGAGGAGATCCGGGTGGCGGTGGAGGCTCTCATCACCCGGTGCACGATCAACGTCGACCCCGAGCGCATGGCGTTTCCTCCGGTGCTCCCAAAACGCCAGCTCGAGCAGATCGGCTACCTGTCGTCGTTCCCTCATCTCGCGGGGACGATCTTCTCCTTCGTGGGAGACGACGCTGACGCGGCGGAGCTCGAACGGCGCGTCGGCGAGGGGGAGGACTGGAGCGAGCTGCAGGAGCAGACGGCGCTGGTGCTCATCCCCGCCGCCTGCTATCCCGTCTATCCCGCGATCGCAGTGCGCGGCCCACTGCCGGCGGGCGGCATCACCGTGGACCTCGGCGGCTCGTACGTGTTCCGCAACGAGCCCTCGCAGGACCCGGCGCGCCTGCAGATGTTCCACCAACGCGAGATGGTGCGGCTCGGCGAGCCGGACGAGGTGCTCG